>JBBQTL010000007.1:0-68287 GCA_038213285.1 Chitinophagales bacterium | reverse complement strand
GGCGGGGATAGAGGCGGCCATCTTACGCCATCTTTCTTGGCGAATTTATCTTTTTAGGTGGGGCTGCTTTTACACTGGCCTGTTTCGTCTCGTTTGCTTTAGCCTTCGGCGTTACCACATCATGTGAAGCGCCATCCTGCTCATGATTTTCTGATAATTTAATTTCTACTTCATTGGCAGCTAACAACGCAAACCATTTTACCATCTTCTTCATATCACTTCCATATACCCGGTCAAAATCCATATCGGGATATACTTTTTCGAAATAGGCTTTTATGGCTTTTGCATCTGCTTTACCATCGGGTAGAGCTTCTGTACTGGCTTTCATGGAGTTAAACACTTCCACCAGGTTCACATTATCTTTTGTTGTAAACACTTCAATACTTTCCAAATGAGAAAAACTATGCAGGCGGGTGCTTACAAATTTAGTGCTTTTATCTTCCAATGATTTCACAATACCTCCATCTGCCTTCGAAGACATTAATTCAAATAAGCCGCCTAAGCCGGTTACTGAAACGAGTCTGTTATATTCCATATTCTCCATATTTTTTTAGGGTTGCAAGTTAGCAGTAAAATTGCAAATCAGGTCACAAAATTCGGGATCACTTTTTTTTGATTAAAGGTTCCTCAATTAGCTAAAGTGTTGCTTTGCCAGCAAACAAACTGCTTTTTAATTTAAAAAAAATCAGTTGAATGATGAGTCAGGTTTTTAATTATAAAAGAATTTATATCACTTACTTTTTTCCATTTATTTGTTCGTATAGAGTATGTACATCTTCCAGTTTAAATAGTTGCGTACCCTCGTTCATGGTAGCTGCTGAGCCGCAGGCAACACCAAAATTGATTACCTGCTGCAGGGGCTGCTTTTGTTGCAACATATAAGTGATGCCCGCCACCATACTATCACCTGCTCCAACCGTACTTCTCTTTTTTACAGGCGGTGCGGCTGCAAAATATTTTTTCTCGCCGGTTACCAGCCAGGCCCCGTCAGGTCCCATTGATACTGCAATGAGTTCTGCAAAACCATCCCTTACAGCTTGTTGTGCGGCATCGGGTACTTCATTGGCTTCAAGCCTGGTGATGGCAAGCATTTTACAGAGCTCCCCAATATTGGGTTTTATTAAAAAAGCATGTTTTCCCTGTAATGCCTGTAAGGCAGGGCCGGAAGTATCCACAATACATTTTGCCCCTACAGAATTAGCTGTTTTTACAATAAGGCCATAAAAATAATCGGGGAGCCCTGGTGGTAAACTACCACTTGATACCACATATTCAGGGCTAAAGGATAAAATATCATCAATCAGGTCTTTTACCACCTGTTGCTCAATGGATCTTCCGGGGAAGGTAAACCGGAACTGGTTATTGGTTTCCGATTCAAGCACCACCCAGTTTTCCCTCGTTTCCACAGTGGAATTGATGGAGTGAAACTGGATATCTTCTTTCGCCAGCAATCCTTTCAGCATTTCCCCGTTGTGGCCACCAGCCGGAAATAGTGCAACAGAAGAAGCTTTTAACTTTTTTAAAGCCTTACTCACGTTAATACCCCCTCCGCCGGGTTCGTTAAAAACTTCGGTGCACCGTTGTTTTGCTTCAGGTTGTATTAAATCAGTTTTGGTGCTTTTATCAATTGCAGGATTTAAAGTAACGGTTACGATGGTGCTGTTAATCATTGTTATATTAGTTTTTCTTTTCAAATACTATTTACTATAACCATTCATTTTGCATGGTTCGGCGCAAAGGTCGCCAACTACATTCAATAATTGGTTGTTTGTAAAAAAGGATTCTTTATGATTTTTGTCATCTTGTTTCTATTTAAATGTCAAATTAAAAATAAAACTCCGCCTGTTTTTCTCAACAGTAGCGTCTTACTTATTAGTTAAATAAAATTTTATGATTAGAAATTTTGGAGTATTATTGATTTTCAACTTTTTTGTAATTGCAGCCACTGCACAAACCTCCGGTATTAAGGGCGTATTAAAGGATGAAACAGATAATAAGCCAGTTACCGGAGCTACTGTAATCCTTTTTTTACAAAAAGATTCACTGCAGACTGATAAAAAAAGTACAGTAACGGATGCCAAAGGTAGTTTCGAATTCACCGGGATTGCTAATGATAAATTTACAGTTGAAATTAGTTCTGTTGGTTATGAAAGAATTAAGCGCATAATATCTACCACAGGCGGAATACAAAATCTTGGAACGATTCGTTTTATTAAACAAGGAAAAGATCTGGAAGAAGTTACGGTAGTAGCACAGGCACCCCCGGTGGTTCAAAAGGGCGATACTTCGCAGTTCAGCGCCAGCCAGTTTAAGGTAAATCCGGATGCAACTACAGAGGACCTGATTAAAAAGATGCCGGGAATTACAGTAGACAGGGACGGTACGGTAACCGCCCAGGGCGAACAGGTAAAGAAAGTAACCATTGATGGAAAGGATTTTTTTGGAGATGACGCTTCAGCAGCATTAAAAAACCTGCCTTCTGAAGTGGTGGATAAAATACAGATATTTGACCGGTTAAGCGACCAGGCCCAGTTAACGGGTTTTGATGATGGAAATTCTGTAAAGGCATTAAATATAGTTACCAAATCGGGTATTAAAAACGGGCAGTTTGGTCGCATGTTTGCCGGATATGGTACCGATGACCGGTATAGCGCCGGTGGAAATATCAGTTTTTTTAAAGGCAGCAGGCGTATTTCGCTTGTTGGAAATTTCAATAATATTAACCAGCAAAATTTTGGATCACAGGATTTGTTAGGCCTTACCAGCAGTGGCGGCCGAGGTGGTGGTGGCGGCCGTGGCAGAGGCGGATTTGGTGGCGGTACGGATAACTTTACAGTGGGACAATCCAATGGCATCAGCAAAACAAATGCCTTTGGTATAAATTACAGCAACCAGTGGGGTAAAAAGCTGAACCTATCCGGCAGCTATTTTTTTAACAACAGTACCAACAATAATGTTTCGATAGTAAATACGGAAACGCTCGGCGACCGTAAGCAATTCTCTTTTCAGAATGCGAATAGCAATACGGAGAACAATAATCACCGCATCAACATGCGGCTTGAATATAAAATAGATTCCAGCAATTCTATTTTTATTATCCCAAGTATAAACTTTCAAAGTAATAACTCCACTTCACTCTCTTCTTTGCAAACGTTAAATGGATTGAAAGATTCAGTAAATAATTCAGTTGCCAATTCAATGGCCGACAGGAACGGGTACAATATAAGAAACAATATTATGTATCGCCATTCCTTTCCAAAAAGGGGACGCAGTTTTTCAATTGGCATTAACACAGGCTTTACAAAAAATAATGGCGAAAGCATAATTGATGCCCAATATCGTTTTTATGATAAGTTTGGAGCGTATACAAATGATTCAACACAAAACCAGTTTATCGATAATGCTACTGATGGTTATAATTATGGAGCAAATATTGCCTACACCGAACCGGTTGGAAAGAAGGGGCAGTTGCAATTAGATTATACGCCATCCATACAAAAAAACAAGGCTGACCAGCAAACTTTTTTGTTTGATGTTGATAAGTATTCAAAATTCGATACTATATTATCTAACCGTTTTGATAATACCATTGCTACCAATAATGCCGGTATTAGTTACCGGCTGGGGCAAAGCCGCGATGACCAGTTTTCTTTTGGCGTAAATTTTCAGACTTCCAAATTAGAGAGCCAGCGCACTTTTCCAACAAAATCATCGGTTAACCAATCGTTTTCTAATATATTGCCCAATGCCCGCTGGATGAAAAAACTGTCGCCCACTACCAGCGTTCGGGTGTTTTACAGAGCCTCAACCAATTTCCCTTCCGTAAATCAATTGCAGGATGTAGTAAACCTTAGCAACCCGTTACGGGTCAGCAGCGGCAACCCGGATTTGAAACAGTCCTATACACATTTTCTTTCGGGCCGTTACATGTACACCAATTCAAAAACCAGCCGCAGCTTTTTTGTGAATGTAATGCTACAAACCGCCAGCGATTATATTTCCAATGCAACCTATATAGCCAACTCCGATTCCACCATTCAGCAAAACCTCGTATTAAAATCAGGGTCGCAGTTAACAAAGCCTGTTAACCTGGATGGGTATAAAAGCCTGCGCACATTTTTTACCTACAGCCTGCCGGTAAAACCTATTAAAACAACCATTAATTTAAATGCAGGTTTTAGCTATTCCAAATTGCCGGGGCTGGCAAATTATAAAGCCATTACTACCAATAGTTATGCTTACAACACGGGCATTGTGCTGGCAAGTAATATCAGCGAGTTTGTGGACTTCAACTTATCGTATAATGCAAATTTTAACGATGCACAAACAATCCCGGATAACGGCTCCAACACAAAATTTGTAAACCAGTCTGCAGGGCTGCAGTTAAACCTGTTAAGCAAGAAAGGATGGTTTGTTCAAAACGATGTGTCCAATCAAACCTACAGTGGTTTGTCGGGCGGCTTTAACCAAAGCTATTGGTTGTGGAATGCGGCCATTGGTAAAAAATTTGGCGCCAAAAAAGCAGCGGAATTAAGATTGTCCGTATTTGATTTGCTGAAACAAAATCAAAGTATAGTGAGAACCGTAACAGGGGCCTATATTGAGGATAGCCAAAGCCAGGTATTGCAACAATATTTTATGCTTACATTTAGCTACAGCCTTAAAAATTTCGGCATAGCCGCAAGACCATCGGGGGGCAATTTTCAAAACAGGGAAGGAATGATGGGCAGGCCGGTTGGTCCGGGCGGAATGAATCCATCCTTTTAAGTACTTTTAGATTGGATTTAATAAAATGCACGCGGTGGACCAATCGGAATTGTTAATTACTAAACTAAAGCAGGGAGATCAATCGGGATTTACTGCTGTTGTGGAGTTGTACCAGGATATGGTGTTTAATACTGCTATTAGTATCGTTCAAAATGCAGATGATGCAGATGATATAACACAGGAAGTTTTTGTACAGGTTTACCTTTCGATCAATTCCTTTAAAGGGGAATCTAAATTATCAACCTGGCTTTACCGCATCACCATTTCGAAGGCGCTGGATCATGAGAAAAAGAAGAAAAGAAAAAAACGATTTGGATTTGTACAAAGCCTGTTTGGTAGTGGAAATGAGGAACAACATCACCCGGTAGAATTCAATCATCCAGGTGTGCAGTTAGAAAAAAAAGAGAAGGCCGGAGAATTGTTAAATGCCCTTACTCAATTACCCGAAAAACAACGAATTGCTTTTACGCTCCATAAATTAGAAGGACAGAGCCACCAGGAAATTGCGGCAATAATGAACACGAGTTTATATGCAGTAGAATCATTGATGGGCAGGGCAAAAGTGAATTTAAAAAAAGTATTGCATAATTATTACCAGCAAAAATTTTCGGACCAATAAAAAAATCCGTTATGAATAAGAATAAAAATATTGAACAATTGATAGAAGAAGCAATGGGCAGCCTCGATGATGTAAAGCGAGCTACTCCAATGCCTTTCCTCCTAACACGCATCCGTGCAAAAATCAATAGGCAAAATGTATCAGTGTGGGAAAAAGTAAGTTGGCTGATCGGGCGACCCTCCATTGCCATACCTGGCCTCGTGATATTGATTGTATTGAATGTACTGGCTGTTACATTTAACAGGGAAGACAATTTTGCAACCACATCAGAACAGATTGCTTCTTCTTCGCCTGATGAGCTCACTTATACCGTAGCCACCATTTATGATATAGAAAATACAGAACCATAATGATAAACGATCAAAATAAAAGTAAGGTCTTCCTGGTGATCATAGCCATATTGTTAATTACAAATATTGCTATGCTGATTTTTTTCTTACAGAAAAAAGAGCCACCAAAGCAAGCCAACCGGCCTGACAGGAAAACATATATTTCAAACTTTTTAAAAAATGAAATCGGTTTCAACCAGGGGCAACTGGTACAGTATGATACGCTCAGCAAACAGCACAGGGAGAAAATGAATCTCTTTTTTGAAACGATGAGGAATAAAAAAAATGAGCAGTTTAAAGAATTAGTAGCAGGTGATTTTAATGATTCAGTGATCTACCGCCTTACCGAAAAATCTGCTACCTCACAAAAAGCAATGGAGGTTAATATGCTTACTCACATAAAAAGTATCAGGCAGTTATGTACACCAGCGCAACGTCCGGCATTTGATTCTTTGTTTGTAAAAGTATTTAACAGGAGAGGGAGCGAGGGAAGAAAAAAAACTAATAAATAAAAATCACCGCCTGTTTTTTTAGGTCGTGTCGTCCAATTAAAAAATCTCTTAACGCTTAAATAAAAGTAACATGAAAAAACAATTTGTATTAATGGTATTTGCTGCGCTTTTTAGTATAACTGCGGCAAATGCACAAGGAGGCGGTGGCGGACAACGCCAAACACCGGAAGAGCGTACAAAAGCAACAATGGAGAAACTGGCAGTATTAAATTTAGCTGATGATGCAAAAACAAAAACCGAGGTAGTGATCAGCGATTTTAGCAATGCCCAACAAAAAGCAATGGAAGAAATGCGTGCAGGTGGTAATATGGACAGGGATGCAATGATGGCAAAACGTAAAGAACTCGCAGATGCAAGAGATGCCAAATTGAAAGCAATTTTTACTGACGAACAAATGAAAAAATGGAAAGACGAGATTGAACCGTCTTTAAGGCCACAAAGAGGAAATGGTGGACAACGTCCCAATCAATAAATAGTTAGGTTTTGGTAAAGTTAGCCCTGCTTCTGGCGGGGCTTCTTATTTATATCAAAAAGGCACTCTCCAAATGAAGAATGCCTTACGCAATCCTATTTAAAATTTTACCAAATCGACTTCATTATTTTTTTTGGGATCGGGCCCGCCCGTCTTTTTCACACTATACCCTTCCATCTTAAAAAGCCCCCGCTTGCCAGTACTGCCAAACCAAACAAAATTACTCCGGAGGGGGAATGTTCATCCGCGGATTGTTCTTGTTTAAATTCCGGCAATAAACCTGCGTACCCAACTGCTGCTTTATCCACCTCTTCATTTTCCAGGGCAATATCATCCTGCCAGTTATCAATGTTTTTACCGGTGAGGGAGGTTAACTCTTTCAATTCATTCTTTCTTCTCTTTTTCAGATCTTGTAAATATTTCCTGCCGGCATCGCAATTTAAATCACAGGTAGCGGGATGGGTGATGATATACCTTGCCTGGAAGCTGGATGTGTTCGGCGTTACCTGGAACATCAGATCCTGCGGAAAACTCTGGCGGTTATACCGGAAATGTAACCTTGTAAAAAACACTTTGTTATTGCCGGAGTTTTCGATCTCCGCATCTACGTTACTATAGTCATCCCAATTGGGTTGAAGCCACCAAACACCAGACTGTACAATATCCTGTTGTGTAGGTGGGTTACCAACGCAGGGATCACATTTTACATAATTTGACGGGCTTACATCCCATGCATATTCTAAAAAACCAAGACTCCGGTTTTCTTTTTTCCATTGCTGGGTAAACAGGTTACTATAAAAGGTGCTAAAATTTTGCTTTACAAATAAGGGTATTTTATTGCCGGTCGTAATTTCAACATTTCGGTAGTTGGTACATTCAATCCTACCTTTACGGGTAAATGCATAAACTACCAGGTCCTGGTCGCCATCCGCATTGGCCATTCCTAAACGGATCGGTAACATAAACTTTGGTGAACTAAAACTGATCTGAAGCGGACGTAAAAAATTGCCCGGCAATTTTTTCTTTTCCTGCTCATTTACCTTCACTACAAAGAACTTTAAATTGCTTTTGATATATGGCGCTAAAACTTCTTCTGCATTTGCCGGAATCTTATAACCATTCATAGTAAGCCATTCCTTTAATCCACCGCTTTCTTTGGCACTGAGTATTAAAATGTCATATTCACCTACCAGGTATTTGGCTTCTACTTTTACCCCGCTTTCCTTTCTTTTGCTTAAGGCAACGCCCGGCATCGCTCCACTTAAAGATGGTGCCATTTTCATTTCCATATCCTTCACATTATATTTATTGCAGGGATTTTCATCATAATACTCCACCAACCTGGGAGCACTATAATCATTCAGTCGTTGAAAAATCCCCTGGTCTACCACATGAATATCGCTTTTCTTCAAAACCACCGGTACCGGTACTACCATGGCAAAATCTTTGGTATCTCCCTTAAAATCGTTGTACATGGTAATGATGTTCCTGTTACCATCTCTAACCAATATTACCTGGCTGGTTTTGTTTTTGATGGTACCATCTGCTTTGCTTACATAAAATCCGCAAAAGGAATACAGCATCGGCGATACACCGATGATAACTGCGATGATGATTAGTTTACTTTTCATATTGTTAAGTTTAAATTGTGTGACAAAAGTTTAGAAATGGATCAAACTTTAATGATTTCATTGCTGGGCGAATCTGCAGATGTAAAAGAATTTGGCATGTTAAAATCATCGTAATTTGCGGACGGGTTAATGAGCTTGGTATTATTAAAGTATGCCGGGAAAATTTGCCGATAATTTATGCTGAGATTTAAGGAGGGTCTCCACTCAAAAATTTCCCCCCTAAAAATACTGTCCAGTACAGGTACAATGGGTTGAGTAAAAACCAACACCCAAATGGGAGCGCCATTTATAAAATGAAAGGTTGTTAAATAGAATGCCACTACTGCGATAAATGTTGCCCATATAACTCTTGCGATTCGATGATTCGGAGTGGTTTTAGGATCTGTGATCATAAAAAAGGAAAACAGTAACAGGCTGCCGGTGCTGATGGACTGTACAAAAAAATCAACCGGCCAGCCAATAAAAATGATCTGACGAAAGAACAGCAATACTGCAAATGTTCCAAGAAAAGCAAGGCTCAGATCCAGTTTTTGTACCCTTGTTACTACAATGAACCCAAAACAAATAATAGCAAAAAACAGCACCGTATTGCTACCCCATTGCCCGGTACTGATCCAGGCACTATTTGTTAACAAAATAGTAGTAACTATGCCCAGTGCAGATGGATTAAAAATATGTTTTCCGTTTACCCGGATGGTATATTTTGAAACAATCGAAACAAAAGCGGCTAGCGCGGCAATTTCAAAATGATTGGTTTTTAGTAGAAGTGACAGGCCAAAAGAACTGATCAGTGCTGAGGGAATTCCTATGTTGAATTTAGTCCACCAGGCGGGTGAAAAAATCCTGCTTTCGTATTTCTTAAAAATCATTTCACATATAAATTGCGTGCTGATGCTTATGGTGAAATACGTTGCATACAGCCACCAATCTGCATTCCAGTGCAAATATAAAATACCATAGCCAAGAAAGGCAAATTGAAAAATGATTTGAAAATACCGGGCATCTTTAAAAAAGTGAAATTGCATACAGGTGTTTTTATATTGAGATGCAGAACTCAAAAAAATTACATAAATTATTTTTTGACTTTAGGGATAATAAAATCTCACTACGTATTTATGTAAAAAAATTGCATCCAGGGCGAATTGCCTTTTCAAGAAAATGAGAATGCATGTCTATAGAAAATCGATAGAAGTTTATCCGGTAATTTGCGATTGAAATCCACTTTAGCAATTTATCCGGCCAAAACAAAAAGTATCTGATAAAATCCTTACTTTCAAGATTAATTTCAACCCTGCTCTTTCTGAAACGGGAAGAAATGAAACCTGCTGAATAACTCTGTTAAACCTGCGTGAGGTACAATGTAAATTCACATTTAACCGGTTTGATATTTCCTATCAATTTTCTTTATCAGGCATTTAATATTAAACTACAGCCACACACTCTTTTAAATATTTAAAAAATTAGTTATGAAAAAAATTGCTCTGTTTCCACTTTTATTGCTTTCCTTTTTTTCTATGGCACAAACTACATCAGTAGGTATTGGAACTACCACACCAAACAGTTCTTCCAGTCTGGACCTCGGGCCAAGTGCAAAGCCGTTGGTATTACCCAGGTTAACAATAACGCAGATGAATGCCGTATCAAGCCCGGCCCAGGGGATGCTAATTTATAATACTACGGAGCACCAGTTGTATAGTTATATGCGTTTTCGATCGTCTTTCATAATAGGACAAAGCAGCAACAGATGGCAACCGGTTTCTACAGGTCCACGTATGTTGGCATGGGGAGTAGTGGACAGCTTTGGTAATGAAATAAATGGTAGCCTTAGCTATTCGGTAACGTGGGATGCGACTAATAACTGGTACAGGCTTTTACTGACGAATCCACATGAGTATTATAAAGATAGTATGTTGCTGATGGTAACAGCAGTGGGCAACGGATCCTGGGACCAGGCAGTATCTACCGGTGAATTGATTGAAGGAAGTGAGCGACTCGCCAGTATAAAATTTACAGATGTATCAAGGATAGCAGATGGGTTTAGTACCTTAATCAGCAGGCGAAGAAGCGGTTTTCATTTTACTTTATATGATTTGCGAAAGGACCCCTATTGACAAATTCTTTAACCACCCATCCATTCTTTAAAATCAGCTACATTTTCCTGGCTGATAATGACTTCCTCATTTATCACAGGCATTACTTCGATCAGTAATTTACTTTTTGGATAGGTTTTTATTTTTCTAATAGCGGTAATGTTGATGAGGTACTTTCTGTTGGCCCTGTAAAATTGGGCCGGGTCAATTTCTTTTTCAATGTCAGCCAGCGATTTATCGAGAATAAATTTCTGGCTGTTTTTATCTACCATACACACCAGTTTATGCGTGGCATAAAAAAAAGCAATGTCTTCCGTTTTAATGGTAATATAATCTAACCCTCTTTTTACCAAAAAGCGCTTTTTATATTTATCCCTTGATGGTGCCTGCTGCCCTTGAATCAACTGTTGAAAATTGGCGGCAAAGTACTGGCGCAGTGAATGATATTTTTTTAAGGCATTCTCTAATTTCTCCTGCTTAATGGGTTTTAATAAATAATCAATGCTGTTGTATTCAAACGCTTCCTGCCAGTACTCGTCGTATGCAGTGGTAAAAATAACAGGGCAGTTTATTTCATATCGATCAAATATTTTAAAGGATAAACCATCTGTCAATTCGATGTCCATAAATATCAGAGCTGGCATCGCATGATTCTGTAACCATTCTACAGCCGATTCAACACTGCCTAAAATGCCAGGCACCTCAATACTGTTATCGTATTGCATAATGGCTTTCCGTAATTTTTCGGCAGCAGGCTTTTCGTCTTCTATTATAATCACTTTCATAAAAAATACTAATCAGTTTTTAGCAGGGGTAAACACACAATGAATTTATTTTCTTCTTCTACTACAGTAATGGCTTTGTCCGTTATCAGTTTATAGCGTTCACTCAAATTACGCAATCCTATTTTTGATGATGGTTTTCGCAGCATCTTTTTCCTGATGATGTTAGACACAACCAGCACTTCGGCCTGTAGCACAATATATATTTCCAGGGGGCTACTATCAGAAAATTCATTGTGCTTGATCGCATTTTCAACTAATATCTGTAAGGAAATCGGGGGAATTAAATAATGGTCATACACCTCTTCGGGAACTTTTAAATTCATCACCACAGCATGCTCGAACCGGATTTTTAACAGGGAAAAGTAATCCTGCAAAAAGCCAAGCTCTTCTTTTAGCAATACAAGGTCGCGGGCCTTGTTGTGCAAAATATAACGGTACACATCGGCCAGGCTGTCATTAAACTGTAAAGCCTTCGCAGGTTTATTTTCAATTAAATGACTCAGGGTATTTAGAGAGTTAAAAATAAAATGCGGATCAATTTGATTTTTCAATGCTTCCAGTTCCGCCTCTGCCTTTGCACGTTCCAGTTGCTCCCTGTTAATTTTATCAGCCGCCATATCTCTTACTGCAAATACCGTTTCGTAAACATTTACTAAAAAAAACACCGCACCGGTAATAATGATTGCCGATAATTTTACTACGGGCCAGTTTACTATACCATTCAGGAAAATATGGTACCAGGCTACCAGCATTAATACGCTAACCGGTACGCAATAAAACGGGATGGTAACGACGATTGCCAACACTTTTTTTACGGGTTTATTCAACCAGTCAAAATAGCTTCGGAGTGTAAAGTGTAAAAAGCGGGTGCCTTCATAAATTACAAAAGCAATCAGTATCGTATAGCAGTAACTGAATTTTATTTGCCAGTTGGTAAAGCTTGCATGCGGCACCATTTGGGTAAGCAATGGAATAGAAATGCCAAAGAAGGGAATCAGGAGCACTCTTATGCCAATATCGTTTATCCGTTCCCGGTCGCTTGTAAACTTCGTCGGGTAATTTTTCAGTTTTATCGGCATAGTTCATGGCTTTATCCCGCTTACAATTGTAAATGTAAAGTTTGTGAATTAGTTTAGGTATTCAATTATTTATTTAAACCTCAATAACTTGTTTATGGACATGTTATCGATCAATTGGTTGGCCGTGCTGGTAGCCGGCATTTCAGCATTTGTATTGGGTGGTGTTTGGTATTCACCGGCACTATTTGGCAATAGCTGGATGGCCGAAAATAACCTTAGCATTGAGAAAATAAAACAGGGTAATATGCTTAAGATTTATGGCATTGCCTTTATTCTTTCATTGGTGATGGCGGCCAACCTGGCCATGTTCCTGGCAGATGGGCCATCCACCTGCCCGGCAGACTGTGTTCAGAAAACGGACGTTACCTGGGGCGCCATTGCAGGTTTCCTGGCTGGCATCTGGGTGTTTTGCGCAGTGGCCATGCATGGGTTATTTGAACATCGTAACTGGAAACTAATTTGCATAAACGGTGCCTATAGCCTGGTAGGATTAACTTTAATGGGCGCCATCATTGGTTTGTGGCGATAACCCTCGTTACCATTTGTCGTTGTCTGCCGGATGGGTATTTTCTACAGAAAAATAAAAAAAAGACCAGTTTTTTAACAGTGGCTCAAAAGGTTTTCCAGTATATTGTATCATGTATCAGTACGAGTGGGGATGCAGACTTTTATCGGATATATTTTATACTTAAATTGATAAGCGGCGAAGAAATGACAATTATTTTTTAAAACTTTAAGGGCAAAATATGAACGCAAAATTATTTTACCAGCAACTGTTATTGGATTAAGGGTATTTTCGGTAACACCCTATTTATTATAAAGCAAACAAACAAACAAAACATATGAACAATGCCATTAGCTGGTTTGAAATTCCGGCAACTGACCTTTCAAGGGCTCAACAATTTTATGAGGCCATATTTGATATTACGATGATTCCGATGGACTTACAGAATATCAAAATGCGGATGTTTCCTTTAGATGACATGGTAAATGGTATTGGTGGTGCAGTAGTGGATAGTGGTGGTTTTCATAAACCATCTGCTACCGACGGGCCACTGGTTTATTTAAATGGAAACCCGGACCTTGAGCAAATATTGGATAAAGTAGCCGCTGCCGGAGGAACGATTATGGTTCCAAAAACGGAGATATCTCCAGAATATGGTTATATGGCGGTTATACTGGATACAGAAGGCAACCGCATAGGATTGCATTCTGTACCGCAATAATGAATACAGATGGGAAAATATTTTATGGCTATTGCCGCCATTGTAATTTTTGCAAAAGCAACTGCACAAGCGGATAAGTTCAACTGCAATAAGGAAATTAACGAAGCGGTGTGGAAGCCTTTTGTAAATCATCTTTTGTCAGGAAACAACCCGGCCTTTCTTGCGCTGCATAGCAAAAGAATCACCAGAGTACAGATTGATCAAAACATTTTACAGGACTATGAAAAATACTTTCCGGCAGATAGTTGAAATGATACCATTTCATCCCGGCCCAGTGTGACCCGAACCTTTGAACCTCGTTTTGATAAAAGGATCTGTAATGGAAACAAAGCCTGGGAAACCGGCTTTTATAAAGGCTCGGTAACAGAAGCGGGCAAAGAAAAACAGGTATATTACGGGCGCTTTTTTGTTGTACTTGAAAAGGAAGAAGGCGTTTGGAAAATAATAACAGATGCTGATACTACAGTGGACGGCAATGCCGGTAATTTTGATAAAGCCCTTCCCATGGAGTCAATAAGCTCACTGTGTCAGTTCACATAAAATGAACGCCTGAAAAAGATGATCAACGCTTAAGCTGGTAACTTATCTACAACAAACCTTAAACTTATCTATGCAATCAGCCGTAACATCAGTAGATCAATATTTAAAAGAGTTGCCTCAGGAGCGACAGGCGCCAATGACTAAGCTCAGAAAGGAAATCCTGGAAAACTTACCCAAAGGTTTTAAGGAGGAAATCAGCTATGGTATGATCGGCTATGTAGTTCCCCTTTCCTTATATCCCCCGGGATATCATTGCGATCCCAAACTGCCACTTGGGTTTATAAATATTGCTTCACAAAAAAATTTTATAGCCTTATATCACATGGGCATTTTCGCTGATAAAAAACTGCTGGACTGGTTTGTAGGTGAATTTGCAAAACACACTGCAGCAAAATTAGATATGGGAAAAAGTTGTATCCGGTTTAAAAAGCCTGAAACGATACCTTATAAATTAATAGGCGAACTGGCACGTAAAATGACTGTTGCAGATTGGGTTAATAAATATGAAACACTACTAAAGCGATAAAATAATTATTATGCCTTACAATGAAAAACTCGCAGACCGGGTAAGAGAATTTATTTCACAAACACAGGATAAGATGGAAGAAAAAAAAATGTTCAGCGGTATATGTTTTATGGTAAATGATAAAATGTGCGCAGGTATTCAAAAGGAGCGGTTGATGGTTCGCCTTAACCCGGATATTTTTGAAACGGTGCTGGAAAAGGAAGGTTGCGCAGCGATGGATTTTAGTGGCAAGGTAATGAAAGGGTATGTACTTATAGATGAAGCAGCATTAACTACCAAAAAGAAACTCAACTACTGGCTAAAGCTGGCGCTGGACTTTAATCCGCTGGCTAAAGCAACAAAAAAGAAAAGCAAATAAAACACAGGATTGCCTTCGTTTTATTTGTATTGCCTGCGCCGCCTATATACAAATAGAAAGTAAAGTAGATCAAATATTTGACCAGCCTGGCATCCTCTTCCTGGTAGTATTGAAATTTGGGTTTTTACCTCCCTTATTTTGCACGGGGCTCATTTCAATCAGTTGTATAGCTGCCTGGTTAACCACAAAACCAATTCCTTCAATATAATTTTAAATATATGAGCACCGACACTTTAAAACAAGCCGAATTAAACCAGGTAAAAAACCTGGAAGAAAAAACAGGAAAGAAAATGGACGAATGGATAGCCATAGCCAATAACAGCAAATTAGAAAAGCATGCTGAAATATTGAACTACCTTAAAACGGTACATGGCATCGGTCATGGGTATGCAAACCTCGTAGTACATTACGCAAAACAAAGCCATGCCGGCGCTGCTGAAAATCCAGAAGAGCTCATTACAGAGCAATACAAGGCAAAGGAAGAACTGAAACCGTGGTATGACAATCTGATGGGGGAAATAAATAAATTTGGAAAAGATGTATCCATTTCTCCCAAAAAGGCATACGTGAGTGTAAGAAGAAAAAAGCAGTTTGCCATTATTCAACCTTCCGTAAAAACAAGGCTGGATATTGGGTTAAATATTAAAGGCGTTGCGGCAACAGCCAACATAGAAGCTGCAGGAAGCTGGAATAGCATGTGTACCCATCGGGTAAAATTAACTGATGAAAAGCAGATCAGCCCCGAATTGATTAACTGGATCAAACAGGCATACGAACAGGCGGGCTAATGTAACGAATAAATTATTTTCATGTAATTGCTGCTGTGATTAATACAAAATTATTCCTCCACCATTTCTTTTAATACCTCGTCTATCCTTTCTTTCAATTCCTCGTAAGGGGTGTAGCCTTTCGTCAGCAGATGAAATTTTGTTTCGCTTACCTGCATCAATACAGCGGGGTAGCCCGTCACTTGTAATTGTTTGCATAGCGCAAATTCATAGTTTGCCATTTCTTTATATTCTTCACTTTTTAATTTGTTAAAGAAAGACTCTTGCTGTATGGAATATTTTTCCAGTAAATGCAGGTAGGCTTCATCGTCACATAAATCCCTGCCTTCATAATGCAATGCGTATTGAAGATCGGTGGCGAATTCGATTTGCCTTTCAGGATAAAACTCTTTGAAAATGCACAGTGCAATGGCCGGCTTTTCCGACGAAGGATACCAGTCACTCAAATCGGGATTGTTGATATGCCACAGGTAATCGGCACCAAATTGAATACCAGTATGCTCTTCCACTACCTTATAAGCCTGTTGAATATATCCTGCCGTAACGCCGATGTGTTTGGCTTCTTCGGTAATGATCATTCCTCCACTCAATACTTCAAATTCAAAATCGGTTTTAAAATCTTCTGAAATTTGTTTAATCACCGGGGTAAATCCGTAGCACCAGCCACAGTACGCATCGTAACAGTAAATTAATATTGGCTTATCCATGCTGCAAAGTTGGTACAAATTTCCATTTGCTACGTTATTTATCGAAGAACCTGGGAGAAGATTTTATAGGTATACAATACGATAATCATTAACCCGCTTTACCGTTTACTCAGCTAAATGCACCGCTTGCTAATTACACGGGTTTTGCTGTTGTAATAGTTAACATCATCCTATATCTTCGTTTCGGTTTTTCATAGGATATTGGATTTTAAAACGGGACTAGATTTCTATCTTGGTCCTTTTTTTATGCCCGCTAGTGTGCAAACACCCGGTCATTCAGCTTTCGATGATTAATTATTTTTTGCCAAAAAAAAATAACCAAATTTTGTGAAATGCCGTCCCGACCTCCTAAGCCGTCTCTTTTCCTCCTTAGAAAAGGCGATACTTCAGTAGCCCAATAAATTGTATGCCAGCCGGGGAAAATTCTCATAATATTATTGCCTGCTTCTACTGTAAATGAATGGCAGTTACATATTCTTTATGTAACTTCCAATTCATTTTTTACCATCTAAATATTTCCACTATGCGATTTTTTCTGCTTGCCGCTAGCTTTTTCCTTTTTACAATTTCTTCCACATTGATCGCTCAAAATAAAAAAAAAGCTGTTCCTGCAAAAGTAGCCACGGATACTATTTCTTCGGCTTTACTAAATGGGTTAAAATTTCGTAGTATCGGCCCTGCTATTACTTCTGGCCGCATTGCCGACCTCGCTGTTAATCCTGCAAATAATTATGAATACTATGTAGCTGCGGCAGCAGGTGGCGTATGGAAAACAACCAATGCAGGCGTAACCTTTACACCGGTTTTTGAAGGCGAAGGATCTTATTCAATCGGTTGCATCACTATCGATCCGGGCAACCCGAATACAGTTTGGGTGGGTAGCGGAGAAAATAACAACCAGCGAAGTGTTTCCTATGGTGATGGTATTTACAAATCAGAAGATGGCGGAAAAAGCTGGAAGAATATGGGGTTAAAAAATTCAGAACATATCGGAAAGATTGTGGTGGACCCGGCTAATTCCGATGTTGTGTATGTAGCTGCCTACGGCCCGTTGTGGAGTTCCGGTGGCGATCGTGGAATCTACAAAACGATGGATGGTGGCAACACATGGAAAGCCATACTTACCGTTAGTGAAAACACCGGCTTCAGCGAAGTCCATATGGACCCTCGTAATTCAAACCTGCTTTATGCGGTTGCACACCAGCGCCAGCGCAAGGTATTTACCTACATCGGTGGCGGACCGGAATCGGCTGTATATAAAAGCACCGATGGTGGGGCCAGTTGGAATAAAATAATGAAGGGATTGCCTTTGGGAGATATTGGCAGAATTGGCATGGCCATTTCAGCAGCAAAGCCCGATCTGTTATTCGCAGTGGTAGAGGCAAATGAAGGCGCCGGTGTATATAAAAGTAACGATCGTGGGGCGAGTTGGGAAAAGCAAGGCAGCTATTCCACTTCCGGTAATTATTACCAGAAAATATTTTGTGACCCGGTAAATATTGATAAAGTATTTGTCATTAATGCCTATATGGTAGTTAGCATGGATGGCGGAAAAAATTTCAAAATTTTAGGGGAAAAAAGCAAGCACATCGATAATCATGTCATCTGGATTGATCCCAACCAAACCAATCATTTACTCGTGGGCTGCGACGGCGGATTGTATGAAAGCTTTGACGGAGCGGAAAACTGGATGTATAAGTCCAATTTGCCCATCACCCAGTTTTACAAGGTTGCTACCGACAATGCGTATCCGTTTTATGGGGTGCATGGCGGTACGCAGGATAATTTTAGTATCGGCGGCCCATCCCGTACAACCAGTGGTAATGGTATCATGAATTCAGATTGGTATTTTACGAGTATCGGTGATGGTTTTGAAAGCCAGGCGGATCAAACTGATCCCAATATCGTGTACGCACAATCGCAGTATGGCGGACTGGTGAGGTATGATAAAAAGAGTGGTGAGATATTGGATATACGGCCTGTTGAAAAAGAAGGAGATCCTGCACTGCGTTGGAACTGGGATGCACCATTGATGATTTCGCAGTTTGATAATAAGCGCTTGTACATTGCCGCCAATAAAGTATTTCGTACAGATGACAGGGGGGAAAGCTGGAAAGCAATCAGCGGCGATCTTTCAAGAGGCATCGATAGAAACAAACTGACAGTAATGGGCAAAGTGTGGAGTATGGATGCCGTTGCAAAAAATGGTTCAACGGATATTTATGGTAATGTAACTACAATCGCCGAATCTAAACTGGATGAAAATACACTTTATGCCGGTACAGATGACGGGCTGATTCATGTAACCGTGGACGGTGGAAAAGTATGGGCCAAAATTGATAATATTCCCGGTGTACCGGAAAGGACTTATGTAAACCAGCTCATTGCTTCTCAGCACGACAAGAATACCGTGTATGCCACTTTTAACCACCACCGCTATGGCGATTTTCATCCATATATTTTTAAAAGTAAGGATGGTGGAAAAACATGGTCTGCCATACAGCACAATTTGCCTGAAAGAGGCACAGCCTATACAATTGCGGAAGATCATGTAAACCCGGGTTTATTGTTTGTAGGAACGGAGTTTGGAATTTACTTTACCACTGATGGCGGGCAAAAATGGATCCAGTTAAAAGCAGGATTGCCTACCATCGCTATCCGGGATATAGAATTGCAAAAACGAGAAAATGACCTTGTACTCGCCACCTTTGGCAGGGGCTTTTATATTTTGGATGATTACAGTGCGTTACGCAATTTTAAAAAGGAAGATCTTGCCAAACCGGCTGTTATATTTCCCATTAAAAATGCATTGATGTATATGCCTTCTTTGCCGTTGGGTGTAAGAGGAAAGGGCTTCCAGGGAGAAAGCTTTTTTACCGTACCCAACCCCAAACCGGCCGCTGTTTTTACTTATTATCTAAAAGAAGATATCAAAACCTTAAAAGAGAAGCGCAAGGAAAAGGAAAAAGAACAAATTAAAAAAGGCGAAGCACCCTATTATATTTCCATTGATTCAATGCGACTGGAAGATGAGCAGCCTGCCACCCATTTATTATTTATGGTTACGGATGAAGCAGGTAATGTGGTAAAAAAAATAAAAGCTCCGGCAAAAAAGGGAATCCAGCGTATTGAGTGGGATTTTCGGTACGCACCTTTTGGCGCCATCAATCTTACGCCATACGATGAATCCTTTGTTTTTGGCGGACAGGAAACGGGCTTTATGGCTTTGCCGGGGAATTACCTGGTTTCATTGAGCAAGTTTGAAGATGGCGTATATTCGGAACTGGTAACGCCCCAGCCATTTAAAACCATTGCGTTAAATATGGCATCGCTTCCGGCTACCGATAAAAAATCACTGGAAGATTTTTCTAAACAAGTTGGAGAGTTAAGAAGAGTAACATCTGCTGCTGATAATTACCGCAGCGAGTTGGTGAATAAATTAAAATACATTAAGCCCGCCATAATTGAAACCCCTAAACTACCTGTTAATATTTCAAAAGATGTCTATACAATAGAAAAGCGATTGAATGCGGCAAATAGCTTACTTAACGGAGATGCCGTGCTGGCAAAAAGCGAATTTGAAACACTGCCATCCATCAATGGCAGGATTGATGGAATAGTAAGCGGTTTATGGCGTACCACCGCTGCTCCTACTAAAACCTTTATGGAATCTTATGAACTGGCTGTCAAACAATTTGCACCCGTGTTAACAGAGCTAAAATCGATAGGAGAAGCCATGAAAAAAGTAGAGGCCGAGTTAGAAAAAAACGGTGCACCCTATACACCCGGAAGAGTGCCGGAATGGAAGGAAAACTAGCCTCCTCTGACTCCCCCGATGGGGGAGGTGATTAAGTTAAGAGCTATCAATCATTTGCCCCGCCTCTTTAGGGCGGATAGAGATTTTTATTTATTTGTTGGCTTCAGCCAAGTCATTGTTTGGGCTAAAGCCCGGTCTTTAAAACTGATTCTATTCACGCCCTAAAGGGACGTGGCAATTGAATACCTTAACTTAATGACATTGCTCGAAGGGGAAGGAAATGGAGGAGAGGAGTGCGGGAATGAATAATGAGACATAAATGATGAATGATGAGTAAAAAGTCATCATTACCATTAATTAATAATTAGGGTAATTTTGAACGATTCCATAGGATTAAAATCTTTTAGCAGTGAAGGTCGCCCACTCATTATTCATTACTCATTGTATTCATTCATTAATTAATTCAGGCTCCTGGTCTGATATGTCTCTTTTAAAACTTCCTTAATATCTTTAAACAATTTCTGTATTTCATCTTCCTTCAACCCATCGTAAATACCTCTTACCCTGCTCTGCTTGTCAACCAAAGCGAAAAACTGTGTATGAATAAACTGGTCTGAAATGTTGGTCACGGTATCTTCGGGTTTATTATTATCAATCATATAGCTCTGCCGGGCCATTTTGTACAAAGCCAGCTTGTCGCCGGTTACAAAATTCCAACTGGTAGTAGCGATGGCCGGTTTACCAGCCATGGAGGAATCATACTCAATTTTGTAAGATCCGTCATCATTTTTGGCCAGCTTTCCTTCCAGCATTTTATGTTCATATTTCTTCAGCAGCGGTACCGAATCGGTTTCCGGCATACAGGTATGTGAAATGATCATAAAATCAGGGTCAGTTTTAAATGCATCGTATACCCTGCGCATATTGGCATTCATCTTTGGGCATATTCCCTTGCAGGTAGTAAAAAAATATTCCGTTACATACACTTTACCATCTACGTCCCTTTCGGTAAGGGTTTTTCCATTTTGATTGGTAAATGAAAATGGTTGAATATTGTTGTTGATTACCGGCAGGCCCGACTGTGAAAAATCATCCTGGCTGAAATAGTATAAAAAATAGGCGCCAAACAGCAGCACAAAGAAACCCACATACAAATACCACTTCTTAATCATATCGAATAATTTTCGCAAAGTTACAGTCAAACAATTTGTTAATGTAGGCTTGTTTACTTACAAGATCAATTTAACATTTGCAACGCTATTGCAAAAGTTATATATTTGCCATTCTAAAAATGGAAACAAAGATCAATTGGGACATAATGGGTGTAGCTACTTCTGTAGCCTGCGCAATACACTGTGCATTTTTGCCGGTATTGGTTTCCAGCCTGCCTGTTTTTGGAATTAATATTATTCACAATTCAGCTTTTGAATGGGGCATGATTGCACTGGCCTTTTTTGTTGGTTCCTATTCTTTGTTTCATGGATATGTAAAGCATCACCATTCGCTGGTACCGGTGTATATTTTTTCCGCAGGGTTTATATTTCTTGTTCTAAAGCAGTTTTTTCATC
The DNA here is from genome assembly GCA_038213285.1 of Chitinophagales bacterium. Taxonomy (GTDB): domain Bacteria; phylum Bacteroidota; class Bacteroidia; order Chitinophagales; family Chitinophagaceae; genus Ferruginibacter. Next base: position 46,533 of record JBBQTL010000007.1, on the reverse strand, counting down.
CCATTGAAAACTGGTTTTTAATTTTTGCAGTTCCTTTAATCATCGGTGCACATTATTATAATTACAGATTGTGCCAGCGTAGTAAATGCACTTCCGCACATCATAAGCATTAACCCCCTCCGCCCCCTGAAGGGCAATGTCATTTAGTTAAGGATTTCAATTGCCACGTCCGCCGCGGCGGACGTGGTAAAAAAACAGATAAAATAAATTCGGCTTTAGCCGAAATCATTATTTGGCTAAAGCCGGTAAGAGAATAATATCATTTATCACGCCCTAAAGGAGCGGTGCAATTCAAATAGCTTGCTTAATTAAATGACATTGCCCTGAAGGGGGAACCAACTGCAGACCTTCTTGTTTTGGAAAGTAAATCATTAACTTGGCATTTAAATTTACCGTTATGTTTAAATCAGTTTTTATGTTAAGCCTGCTTTTAGTGATTGTGTCTGCATGCTTTGCTCAAAGTAAAGATGAATTGGCTGTAAGGAATTTAATGGCAGCGCAAACCAGGGAATGGAACAATGGAAATTTACCCGCATTCATGAATACTTATTGGAACAGTGATTCATTGATGTTTATTGGCAATAGCGGCATAACCTACGGCTGGCAAAATACATTGGATAATTATAAAAAAGGTTACCCTGATAAAGCAGCGATGGGCACACTGAATTTTGAATTGCTGGAAGTAAAAAGATTGTCTGTATTGTATTTTTTTGTAGTAGGGAAATGGCATTTAACCAGGAGTATTGGGGATGTAGGAGGTTCATTTACACTGCTCTTTCGTAAAATAAAAAACCAATGGCTTATTGTGGTGGATCATAGCAGTTAACGGAGTGGATGTCATCAATAATTTATTTCCTCCCAACCCTTCCATTTCTTTTTCAGGTATATAAATAACAGGATACCTGAACCAATAAAAAATACGTAATAAATCCAGTTCCCCATTGAAGGCCCGTCTTCAAAAAAAGCGAACCCGTGATAAATACCAATGGTCATATTTATCAACAACCAAAGCAGGCCCATTGAAATGGACTGTACAATTTTAACCAAAAACTCTCTTACATCCGGCTCCATATACTTATGACAAAAAATTGATTATTATGTTCGCTGAATATACCTGAACCTGCTAATTCAATCCTCTTTAATGAGGAGGTTATTAAAATCTGCACTATCCCCGTTGAATACATTAAAATCAACAAAGGAATTGATCCCATTTACACGACCGGTTTCATTGTGCTGCCAAAAAATCCAGTTGCGTTTGATCCTTGGTTTATCCTTTACCAGGTAATGCGCCACCCATAAAGGGTAGTCATCAAATTTTCCGGCCAGGTAGTTTTCATAAAAATCAGCGTTGGTATAAATAATCGGCTTCACCTTATAATGTTTTTCTACCACCTTTATCCAGTCACTTACCCGTTGCTGTAAATTGGCAACGCTTGTACCTTTTATCTTTTCTACATCCAACACCGGTGGAAGGTCGCCTTTTTCCAGGTTAACCGTTTCTATAAAATTTTCAGCCTGTGCTTTGCCACTTTTACTGGCATTAAAAAAATGATAGGCCCCTCTTGTGATACCGGCTTCTTTCGCTTCAAACCAGTTTTTTCTAAAACGGCCATCAACACTTTGTATTCCTTCGGTGGCTTTCATAAAGCCAAACCTGATCTTAACATTTTTTATCTGCATGGCTTTTACATCTTTCCAGTCAATAACTGCCTGGTGACGGCTAACATCAATGCCATGTATGGTATAGTTAACCGGGATGTCAATACCGAATGCCGGGTAGCGTACAAATTTAGGTTCGTTGATAATGCTGGTAATATACCAGGTTCCGGCAGCCAGCGCTGCCAACAGCAATAAAATTAAAATGAATGACCCCGAAATTCGTTTGTTTTTCTTTTTTGCCACGTGTTGGGTAAATGCATGTAAAAGTGCATAAAACCATTTATATAAAAAGATAAATTTTAGTCGTTGTCGTTCCTTAAGGGCTGAAACGTTAAAAAAGGGGCATGGTATTGAGCAGGGCAATATTATAAAAAAATGCTCGTTTGTTTTTTGAATCCTATCGTATAACGAATAATCCGTATAAATATGGCATTGAAAAAAAGTCTTCTACCGGCGTCTTTAAGATCCAAGACCTGTTTAGCCATTATCTTTTTTTTATTTACAAAGCAGGTCCTAAACGCTCAAAATCAAATCGATTCAACAAAAAATCCATTACTGGCTTCATTGGAAAAAAATGCCGGAGTAAGATACATTACCCTCCAACCGAATGTGGTTTTTCCCGATATATTAAAGGGTAATGAGGAAGAAATGATGCCTTACATTAAAAAATTCAGCAGCAACAGAAGAGATTACTTAATAAGAATGTACACAAAAGGGAAGGCTTATTTACCAAAGGCAGCTTCCATCTTAAAAAAACACAGCCTGCCCGAAGAGTTAAAAATATTGCTTCCGTTGGAATCGGCTTATAATGGAAATGCTGTTTCCAAAGCCGGTGCGGTAGGCTATTGGCAATTTATGGATGAAGTGGCAAAGGAGTATGGGTTAAAATATGTGGCCAAAATGAGTGCTGCTGAAAAGAAAAAATTGTTGAAATTAAAAGCAATAAAAGGCCGAAAGCAACAAAAGCCGGTGGTAAAAATAAAGGATGATCGTAAAAATTTTAATGTAGCTACCCATGCGGCTGCCCGTTACCTGCGGGACAGACGAAGGAACCTCGATGACAATTGGTTGCTGATTGTAGCCAGTTATAACTGTGGAGTGGGGAATGTTTGGAATGCGATGGAAAGAAGCGGCATAGCGAATCCGACTTTCTGGGATATAAAGAACCTGCTGCCTGCCGAAACTAGGGCCTATGTAATGAATTTTATTACTTTGAATGTTATTTTTAATAATTACGACTTATTTATTAAAAATAAATTGAGTTTTGCAAGTGAGAAAGTGATGGTAGCAAATGAAATGGAGAGTAATATGGCAGCAGCCACCACTGACTAACGCGGTCGTTAAATTAAAACACTTTGTTTGGTTTGATGCTGCAAAAGATTAAATACCAGTATTTTTGCATTCATGCCTGAATTCAATTGGAACGATAGTATTAATCTTGCAAGTAAACTTACTTTCAAGCGGTTTTGGAATGGTGTAAAAGTGCTGGGAAGTTTTTATGCCAGCCGTTTATTGAACAGGCCCGTGCAATGGGGATACCCGGTTTCTATTTCGTTTGAACCTACTACCAGTTGCAATCTCCGCTGCCCCGAATGCCCAAGCGGGTTGAGGGCTTTTACCCGGCCTACCGGTATGCTGGAAAAAGATTTTTTTACCCGTACCATCGATGAAATTCATAAAGAATTACTCTACCTCATTTTTTATTTCCAGGGCGAGCCCTATTTAAATCCTGATTTTTTAGACATGGTGAAATATGCCAGTGACAAAGGTATTTACACTGCCACCTCCACCAATGCCCATTACCTCAATGATGCAGTAGCAAAAAGAACGGTTGAAAGCGGGCTCGACAGGCTCATTATTTCAATAGATGGTACTACACAGGATGTGTACAAGCAATACCGGGTGGGAGGAAATATCGATAAGGTAATAGCAGGGGCTAAAAATATTGTGAAATGGAAAAAGGAACTCAATAGTAAAACACCTTTTGTTTTTTTCCAGTTCCTGGTAGTAAAACCCAACGAACACCAGATAGAAGACATTAAAAGATTGGCAAAGGAAGTGGGCGTGGATGAAGTGCGATTTAAAACAGCCCAGGTGTATGATTACCAGGCAGACCCCAATCACCTGATCCCTTCAATCGAAAAATACAGCCGGTACAAAAAGAATGCGGATGGCAGCTATACCGCAAAAAATAAATTAGCCAACCGGTGCTGGAAAATGCAACATGCCAATGTAATTACCTGGGATGGTTTGGTAGTACCTTGTTGTTTTGATAAAGATGCCATGCACCAGTTGGGCAATTTAAAAAATCAATCATTTAAAGAAGTGTGGAACAATGATAATTACCGGCAATTTCGAAGCGAACTGATGAAGAGCCGTAAAAACATTGATATATGTGCCAATTGCAGTGAAGGAGTTTCTGTATGGCAAGGATAACTTTATTGATTGTTGATGGTTGGTAGTCAAAAGTCAACTATTCAACCAACACCTATCAACTTTCAACCATCAACTATTAACTTTACGCAATGCCCAATCTATTCAACCATCAACTCAGGCAGGTTTTATTACTCGGACTAATAATAATGCTGGGTATAATGCTGATTAGTGAACTGTATATTTTTTTACCAGGTCTTTTAGGCGGGGTTACCTTATATATTCTTTCCCGAAAATGGTATTACCATCTTACCCTTAAAAAAAAATGGCCAAAGGGTTTAACTTCACTTTTATTTATCATTGTCAGTTTGATCATCATTGCAATACCGGTTTATTTTTCTATACTGCTGATATCCCCCAAAATAAATTCCCTGGTAAACAACCAGCAGGAAGTGGTAAAAGGGCTGGAGGTATTTTCAAAAAAAATAGAAGCCTTCACTGGCCGGAAATTATTTACAGCCTCAAATGCCGAGTCGATTGCAAAAAAAGTAACTTCATTTATTCCTGCATTTTTAAATAGCACGGCAAATATTTTGACTAACCTCATCATGATGTTTTTCCTGCTGTATTATTTGCTGTATAGTGGCAAGTCAATTGAAAAATACCTGGATCATATCATCCCCTTGAAACCCGAAAACGTAGATAAACTAGCCAATGAAACAGATATGATGATTAGGGCAAATGCTGTGGGGATACCGATCATTTGTTTTGTGCAGGGAATATTTGCTGCAATCGGGTACTTAATTTTTGGCGTAAAAGATTGGGGGATGTGGGGTTTTGTGACGGGCGTGTTTGCGTTTTTCCCCCTCGTAGGTACTATGATTGTATGGATCCCCCTGGTAATCTACCTCTACTCCATCAATCATAATTTAACCGCTACCGGGCTTACCATTTATAGTATAGTGGTTACCGGCAATGTAGACTATATCACCAGGTTGGGATTGTTAAAACGAATTGGTAATGTACACCCAATGGTTACTGTTCTGGGTGTAATTGTTGGATTGAAATTATTTGGGTTTATGGGCCTTATATTTGGCCCTTTGCTCATCAGCTATTTTATTATACTGCTAAAAATTTATTTGAACGAGTTTGCATTAAAGAATAGTTCATTACTGAATGAACGATTGACTGAGAAAAAATAGGATGAGCGATGCCATACCGTTATTTTATACGCTGCAATAAAAAAGAGCATTTATATAAGCCAACATTCACCGGAAAGAATTTAATATGAGTATTGATAAAGACATTAAACAACGCAGTTTTAAAAGTGATCATCAAAGAGCCATCGTTAACTTAATTTTTACTTATAACTGGACCACGGAGCAACTAAAGCAGATATTCGATAAAGAAGACCTCACCATGCAGCAATTTAATATTTTGCGAATTTTAAGGGGTAGTGAAAAACCTATCTCCACTTTACAGATAAGAGAAAGAATGTTGGATAAGATGAGTGATACCAGCCGGATAGTAGACCGGTTGATCATTAAGGGGCTTGCCAAAAAAGCAGTCAATAAATCAGACAAAAGACTGGTAGATGTTTCCATTACAGATAAGGGAAAAAAGACATTGCAAAAAGTAGATTTGTATGAAGATGACATTCAAAATATTGTACGCTCCCTGTCTGATAAGGAAGCGAAAACCCTGAATAAATTGCTTGACAAAATCCGTAAAAGCCACAACTAACTCAACGAATGAAATTATTTTTTACTACCCGGAGATGGGCTTCAGTCTGTTGCCTTATTTTTATACTCCAAAATTTTTCACCTGTAAAAATCACTGCCCAGGCTACTCCTGAATTTAGGGGCGTATGGGTAGCTACGGTCGATAATATTGACTGGCCTTCGCAGGGAAATTTTAATGCCGATTCGCAAAAAACGGAATTTATAAAATTGCTGGATATGCACCAGCAGAATGGACTGAATGCATTGGTGGTGCAGGTGCGTCCATGCACAGATGCATTTTACCCTTCACAATATGAGCCATGGAGCCAATGGTTAACCGGTGTGCAGGGACAGCCGCCCGTGCCTTATTATGATCCGCTTGCCTTTATGATAGCAGAAACACATAAACGCGGAATGGTATTTCATGCATGGATGAATCCTTACCGGGCCGAATTTAATATTGGCAACTCCTCTATTTCAGCCACCCATATTACCCGGCTTCACCCGGAATGGTTTTTAACTTATGGCGATAAACGGTATTTTGATCCCGGCAATAAAGAAGCGCAGCAATATGTAACCATGGTAGTAACCGATGTGGTAAGCCGGTATGATGTAGATGCCATTCATTTTGACGATTATTTTTATCCTTATCGTATAGCAGGAAAAGAATTTCCGGATGAAGTTAGTTACCGCCAATATGGAAACGGAATGAAAAAAGATGACTGGAGAAGGAGCAATACGGATTCTATAATCGCTATGCTAAGCAGGGCCATTAAAACCGAAAAAAGTAAATGCCAGTTTGGAATCAGTCCCTTTGGTGTTTGGCGCAACCAGGACAAGGATCCGGTAGATGGCAGTAAGACCAACGGAGCTTCCACCAACTACGATGATCTGTATGCCGATATTTTATTATGGTTGAAAAAAGACTGGATTGATTATGTGGCACCTCAGCTTTACTGGGAGTTTGGCCACCGGATTGCTCCCTATGAAGTATTGCTAAAATGGTGGAGCGATCATACCTACGGCAAGCATTGTTATATTGGCATGGGCATTTACCGGGCCGGCAGCAATGCCGCCTGGAAAGACGTAAAACAATTGCCCCGCCAGATAGAAGCCATGCGCAATACCCCCAACATGAAAGGCATGATATTTTTCAGCAGTAAAACCTTTGAAAAAAATCCCAACGGATGGAATGATACTTTGAGGCTCAATTATTTTAAAGAGCCGGTAAAAGTGCCGGAGATGGAATGGCTGAAGTAATCCGTCAATATTTCACCGCATTCATATCGGCACATTATGGAAGTAGTGAACTAACGAATTGTCTTCACCTGCTCAAATTGTGTAAAACTGTTCTTTTCACCTTGGCCTTTGTTTTTATTCCTTTTTGTATCATTGTATAAAAGGCATTATCATTCTCACTAAATTATAAAGTTATGCAGCAATCACTTTTTGAAGTAGAAACAGAACAAAAACCAAAACAACAGCAGGGGCTTACTATTACCAAAGCCGGTAAACAAACACTTACTAAAAACCAGCAGGCGTTTAACAAACTCACTCAAAAGATAGAAAGGCTGCACAAGGAAGTGGAAAAGAAGCAATTTCAATTTGATACGGCCCTTTCAATTTATGGAAAGGAGTTACATCCAATAAAAAGCCAGTTAGCAAAATACCAGCGCAACCTGGTGAGCATATTATGGGAAATATTTCAAAATAAAAAACTTGCCAAAGCTGACCAACGGCCATTGAAACAAATAATAAAAGATCATGTGCTGGAATTAATCCGTCATACGGAGGGAGGCCCGGATGAGGAATTGAAGAAAATATATTCCCAACTGGAAGGCGAAAGTTTTGACAAACTGCAGCAGCGGGAAAACGACTGGCTAAAGAATGATGTGCAGGATTTGATGGACGAACTGGATATGGATATTGATTTTAATGAAGTGGACGTAACGGATGAAAAGGCGATGGCGGAAAAACTGGCGGAGATTCAGCAGAAAATGAGGGAGCAGGAAGAAAATATGCAGCAATCCCATCAAAGGACAAAGAGAAAGAAGAAGCTAACTCCAAAGCAGGAAGAAAGTGAGCGGATGCGAAAGGCGGTGGAGGAAATGAAACAGAAAAATATCAGTACTATTTACAGGCAACTGGCTAAACTTTTTCATCCCGACCTGGAGCATGATGAAGAACGCAGGGCAGAAAAGGAAATACTGATGAAAGAATTGACAGCGGCCTACGAAGCAAAAAATTTGCATACCCTGCTTACCCTCGAATTAAGATGGATACATAAGGAAAATGATCACCTGGAAACCCTGGGTGAAGAAAAATTGGCTATTTATCTCGAAATACTAAGGGAGCAGGCAAGGGACCTGGAGCAGGAAGTAAACGGAATGTTTCAGCAACCCCGGTACCAGGTGCTGTTGCAGGAATTTGGATTTGATATTCAACGGTATCCTTTGGAGGTAGTAAAAGACCAGGTTAGACATCTAAAAAATATAGAGAAGGCATTTAAACGTGACCTTGAAAATTTCCAGTCTCCCTTTGCACTCAGGTATATAAAAGCGCTGATAAAAGAATGGAAACTGGTGCAACGGCAAAACAATGCCTTGGATGATAAATTTTTTCGTGATCTGTTTTGATGCATGCTGAAATAAATTGGTTGCAATATTTTGATTGCCCTGATTCGTATAATTGCTGCCACTTTACTGGTTGTTGATGTTGCCGACCCTGCAGGCCATCCACACAAAAACCAACAACGGCGAATATTGGTTACCCTACAAATTGATAACTACGCCTTTTCTGATTGTTGGTATGTCATCCCATAGGAATCAGTACAAATACTAACCACGGCGATTAGCTGACTTCGGGCTTTGGTGATAACTAAAGACAATCAAAAAAATTGAATATCACCTCCACGAATACCCGTATATTTATTATTGTTATAAAACTAAATAAAATAATACTGTATGGCCAGTTCCAAAGGAAGGATTGCGGTGGTGGTAGTGCATGGCATGGGAAACCAATATCCCATGGAAACATTAAGAGGATTTGTAAATTCAATGCGCCCATCCGAATCGGTTTTGTATAGCAGCCCCAACCGGATTACCACCGACATGGAGTTAAGGCGCCTCAGTTTCAGCAAAATCCCATTCGATTTTTTTGAATATTACTGGGCACAACATATACAGGAGCCAGGCTTTTCTGAAGTGTTAAGCTGGAGCCTGAAATTATTGTTCGTGAAAACGCCATCCAATAGTCTTAAAAAGCATATTAATGCTGTTCGGTTGGCTATTATAATTTTCGCCGTTTTAGTGGTTGCTATCGCTACAATTCTTTACCTGTCTTTTAAGGACCAGATAGACGATTTGCTCAGCATTACCATTTATGGCGCATCCCTGCTGGTAATATTTAAAATAATCTGGTCCATTATTTCAGCCACCGTTGCAGGGGCAATTCAATCGAGTATTGGTGATGTTATCAAATACACGATTCCTTCACCAGGAAATATTGCCATAAGAGATAAGATCCGAAAAAATGGTATTGAACTGATACGCAATTTGCACAATTCAAAAAAGCCGGATGGGAGCAATAAATATTCGAAGGTTGTATTGGTAGCACATAGCCTTGGTACCATTGTAGCCTACGATATTTTGACCAGCCTCTTTGCGGAGTATCATGTTTTATTTAAGAATGTTCCGCCGCAGGTGAGCCAGTCATTTCTGGATAAAATAAGGGTTCAATATGACGATCCCGACCATGGGGGTAATCAGTATCAAAAGGACCAGGCGCAGTTGTTTAATGAATACCAGGGGCTCGGCAATCAATGGCGCGTGAGTCATTTTATTACCATGGGTTCACCGCTTACCCATGCATCTATGATATTAAGCAAGGGACTTGAAGATTTTAAAAGAAAAAAAGACCAGCGGGAATTTCCGGTATCGCCTCCCCAACTGGATCATGCGGATAATCATTTTTCATTTGATGCCAGCTACATGGCTACCGATGATTCCAGGGTGACGGTTAAAATCCTTCATCATGCGGCTCATTTTGCAATGACCCGGTGGACGAATATTTATTATGAAAATGACTGGATTGGCGGACAGTTGAGTGACGAATTTGGTAAAGGGATTGTTGATATACCGGTTAGGGCCAAAAGAAAATGGGTCCGTTCCATTCCGTTGGCTACACATACCCGGTATTGGGATGTGGAAAATGATGAAGGACTGAAAGTGTTAAAAGAGATTTTGGAAAAGGAACTGAAATAATGCTAATTGAATGGAAAAGGTCAAGGCCCAATGTTATTTAGTTATGAGTTTTGAATTGCCCCGTCCTTTAGGGCGGGGACTAAATTGGCCAATAAAAAGTACGGCTTTAGCCGAAAGAATAATTTGGCTAAAGCCGTTAAGAGAATAATATCACTTATCACCGCCCTAAAGGAGCGGTGCAATTCAAATAGAATGCTTAACTAAACTACGACATTGGGAGGTGGCCTATTCCTACATTGCCTGACCATCAAAAAATCAGCCATCAGCCATTTTACAAATTCCAGCTTACATTCCCATCCTTCTCATCTTTTAAAGCAATACCCAGTGTTAGCAACTGGTTTCTAATTTTATCGGAAGTGGCATAATCTTTTTTTGCCTTGGCCTCTTTACGAATATCAACCAGCAATTGCATTACGCCATCCAATGCACCATTATCATCCGCCGTTGAATTTTTTAACCCCATAATATCTTCCAGGTAAATTTTAAAAGTGTCTTTTAATAATTGCAAAGTAATACCTGAAATATCACCTGCCGCAATATGGCCATCTTTTATCGAATTGATAATGGGTGCCAGTTCAAACATATTGGCCAGCACTTTGGCGGTACTAAAATCATCATCCATAAACTCCTCCAGCTCGTTTACCAGGCGTACAATTTTTTCAGCCAGTGCTGTATCATTAGCCCTTTCTCCATTGCCTGCCGGCAATATTTTTAATACTTCGTACGCCTCCCATAAACGCTTCAACGCTTTTTCGCTTGACTTCAACGCTTCACTGCTAAAATCTATTGGGCTGCGGTAGTGGCTTTGTAAAATAAAAAAGCGGATCGTCATCGGGTCAAAGGGCTGGGTAAGCAGGGGATGTGTACCGCTAAACATTTCCGTTAGTTTAATCTGGTTGTTGTAGCTCTTTCCCATTTTACGGCCATTCACCGTAATCATATTATTGTGTATCCAATATCTGGCCGGTGTGTGGCGATTGCAAATGGTACTCTGTGCAATTTCACTTTCATGATGCGGAAACTGCAGATCCATACCGCCACCATGAATATCAAATTCGGCACCCAGGTATTTGGTAGCCATGGCCGAGCATTCAATATGCCAGCCAGGGTAGCCTTCGCCCCACGGACTTTTCCACCGCATGATATGTTCCGGGGCAGCAGACTTCCATAAAGCAAAATCCGCCTTGTCTCTTTTTTCCTCCTGGCCATCCAAATCCCGGGTAGTTTCCAGCAGGTCGTCAATTATTCTCCCGCTCAGTTTTCCATAGTCATGGGTAGCCGCATATTTTTTTACATCAAAATAAACCGAACCATTTACCTCGTAGGCATAACCTGCCGCAATAATTGTTTCAATCATATTCAGTTGCTCAACAATATGGCCGGTAGCGGTAGGTTCAATACTTGGTTCCACGCAATTAAATTGCAGCATCGCCCAGTGAAACAAATTGGTATATTTCTGCACCAGTTCCATTGGTTCCAGCTTTTCAAGTAACGCCTTTTTTGTTACCTTATCTTCAGCTTCCTTACCCTCTTCTTCAAAATGTCCTGCATCGGTTATGTTGCGCACATACCTAACCTTATAATCTTTGTAAGTAAGATACCGGTATACAAAATCGAATGTAATATATGGCCTTGCATGCCCCAGGTGGCTTTCTCCGCTTACCGTTGGTCCGCATACATACATGCCTACATGACCGGGAGTAATGGATGTGAAGATTTCTTTTTGACGGGTGTAAGAGTTATAAACTTTTAAAGGCATAATACAAATTTGTAGTTTTCTGTTTATTGTTTTTATCGTGGAGATCATCCTTACAGAATATCTTTTGCAACTTTATTGAAGCGTAGAAAATAATTGCAGTTGGCCATGGCCTTTCCGGCATCTTAGTATTAATACAGGCGAAGGATTATCATGCGGCCAATTCTATGGCATCAACAGGAAAGAAAAAGATATGTGCAGCTATTTATTTGCATAAATGATTGCAAATATAGTGTTTTCAACTAATCGGGTAAACGGCTGATGTCTGCAACGATGGGAAAGTGGTCGCTTAGTTTTTTCCGCACACTGGTAAACTGGTTTACTTGGTATCGCTTGTCAACAAAAATATTATCTATCCTGAGTGTAGGTGAAATGCCGCTAAATGTTCTGCCCAGCCCGGCACCCTTTTTTACAAATGCATCCTGCAAGCCCTTACCGATTGTTTCATAAGTGTAAGAATTGGGTACATCATTAAAATCGCCGCAAACTATCACGGGATAGGGGCTTTTATCAATTTCCGCCCTTAGTCTTTGTGCCTGACCCTGGCGTCTTAAAAAGGCATTTTTAAATTTGATGAGTACGCTTTTCGATTTTTCGATGTCGTTATCAGTTTTTATAGATGGGTTTTGTATGTAGTTTAAATTAGTGGGGCTAAATCTTAATGACTGCAAATGGCAGTTAAAAACCCGGATGGTATCATTGCTCCTCACTATATCGGCATACTGGAAATTGGAATTGTAGTCGTAAGGATAGTTGCTGACTGTTTGCTTGTTAATGATCGGGTACCTGGAAAAGATGATGATGCCAAAGTGCTGCTGACTTAAAAAATTGTCCTTGAAATTATAGCTGTAAAAATAGTTCGGCAATTTTAGTTTGGCAACAAAATCGAATATGGAGTAAAAACTGTATTTACGGTAATAGGCATTGTTTAAATCAGCCAGTGTATCGCCTGCAACCATTTCCTGGAAACAAGCGATATCCGGCTTAAACTCATTTACAAGACTGATCATTTCATGATAGGTACCGGGTGTTTTTTTATACTTCATGATATCAAACTGTGCTACGTTCCAGCTCATGATGCGCAGGTCGTTCACCGGTTTTTCCATATTAAACAGGGTCGATAAACGGAAGGGAATGATATTTCGGGTATGATTAAAAGTGAGTGCTGTTGTAACAATAAAAATAAGCGCCCAATGTGACTTCAGGAACAGCCAAAAAATAAAATACATTAAAAGGATTACCAGTAAATAAAACAAAGTGAGTGTTAAAAAACCAACCGGCCACCAGGATGCGGAAGAGAATAATTCGCTATAACAACCAACCAAAAATAATACCGCTATCACCAGGTTTGAAATGATAAAAATTTTTTTTGTTAACCGGCGAAGGATTCTTTTCGGCATTGCATAAAGATAGCGCTTGACTGTTGAAAATAATGGAAAGGGAAACTGATAAAATCAATTTATGAATATGGTATCTGCAGGTACTAAAATGAATGAGCCGGTTATTCCCCGCATCAATAGCGAAATATTGCCGGGCTTATGATAAATCTTCTTCCGCGGCCCGCTTCAAAATATTCTTTTCTTCATCGGTTAAAAAATGATAACCCTTCTGGTTGATTTTATCGAGTATTTCGTCTACCCGCTGCTGGGTAATATGGGAGGTTTTTTGAAAGGGTTTTCTTTTTCCGGTGTTATAAAAGACTTTTTCTTTTACGGAGCCGCCAGCATTACTTTTTACCGGGTTAAAAAGATTCATGAACCAGTTATATAAATTGTTCATCCATAAACTGCCGTCATGTTCTTTACGAAGGAAATATACAAACAGGAAACCAGCCAGTCCACCAGTGATGTGCGAAAGGCTATAGGCCGCACTCAAAGAAGCAACTCCTGCAAAATCAATTAATACATAGACCAATGTAAGCACCCAAATTGGAATGCCACCATTTAAGTTTCTGAAAAAACGGTATTGGGGGGCCAATGTGGTAGTGGCTACCGCAACAGCCATGGTGGCGGCGTTGGCGCCAATCAGGGAAGCGTTGCCAATAAAAGGCTTTAATGGTGGTATTAAATAATTGGCTAAAATAAAAACAAGCGCACCGGCCAGTCCGCCATAAATGTAGATTGGAATTAGTTTTCTATTTCCGGTAAGTTCCTGTAAAATAAAACCGAAGGCCCATAGCCAAAGCATGTTACTTAAAATGTGCAATACACCTGTATGACTAAACATATAGGTTAATACCGTCCATGGCCGCTCACTCAACTTAGTTAACCCTGCGGGCATTTCAAAGTATTGAACTACCTGGGCATTAAAAGTAGCTTCTCCCGACTGGAAAAAAAAGTAAACTACCTGTAAAGTAAGCAGCAATAAAAAAAAGATTACATTAATGGTGAACAAAGCCATCAGTGCATTGCCATCGCTGCCCAATGTCAACCTCATTCGGGGTCGCCTGTATTCCGGAAATCTGTCTGCTTCTCCCATTAAAATAAATTGTGTTACAAATTTACAAACACCTTGCAAATAATGCAGTTAACTTTTAATAAAACGTTTTTTTATTGCTTTTGTTCCAATACAGCACCAATAAAAATCCAATCAATGCTCCGCCAATATGTGCAAAGTGAGCGATATTATCACCCTGTACTTTTACCACACCTCCAAAAACATCCAATGCAATCATTCCCATAATGGCCCATTTTGCCTTGATGGGAACCGGGATGGGTATAATAATCATCTCAGTATTGGGGAACAGGTAACCAAACGCAGCCAATACACCCATTATTGCACCGGAAGCACCAACGGTTGCATTCATTCTTAAAGCAGCCTGGTATTGTTCGGCCAAATCGGCACTGATCAGGTTATGGTCAATTTGCCAAAAATCATACGCATAAGATCCCATTTGAAAAAACGCCGCACCCAGTCCGCAAATAAAATAGAAGATCAAAAAGCGTTTTGGCCCCCAAACCCTTTCTACCATGGTGCCAAACATCCAAAGGGCGAACATGTTAAACAGCAGGTGAAAAAAACCACCATGCATAAACATGTGTGTTACAACCTGGTAAGGTTGAAAATAAGTGGATTTATAATGATGTAATGCAAAAAGGTCCGTGGCGGCGCCTGGTTCGTTATTTCCACCGGTTACCATTTGTGCCAGGTAAACCAATACATTTATGATAATGAGATTGAGTACGATAGGAGTTGTTTGCTGAAAGCGATTGCCGGAATTATTATAAGCCATTTACAAATTATTGATTATGCTGCAATTTCGTAATACTTATTGGATTTTTACTCCCTTGCATCAAGGATTTGTGATAGTGTTAAATATTAGTGAACCAACACAAGCGTTCACCTGTAATTTCTTCGTTCATAAAAAGCAAGTTTAACGCCCCGTCAAACTCTGCATTAAAAGCAAAAGGCCTTTGTTCAAGGATGTATTTGTAAATAAACCAGTCAGTTTTTGGGGTGGGTACATTTAATAACTCTGAAAAGCTGACCCATTCCAGATGCCCTTCATTACAAGGTGGAGGCGGTATTAAATCAATATCAGCGACATATACGAAATTGTCCGGTTATAGTCGGAAGAAGTGTTTTTCACCAATGAGACACAATATTTAAGTGAGGCTATAGATATCCCGGGTTCTTCCCATGTTTCCCGAAGGCTGCTATTATAGGGCTTTCATATTAGTGAAGATTTAACTCCCACCAGGGTGTACATATCCTTGTTGGTTTCTTTTAATCGTTTCAATAACAGCAATTGCTGCCCGTGTTTCATTACGCTTTGTTGGTGGTAGGTGTGTTATTTGGAAACAGGTATTTTAGGCAATTTAGCATTTGCAAGCATTTTATTTGCCAACGCTAATTTTTCTGGAAATAAAACTTTTCCCCGAAATCGTTCAAGTCTTTTGTCAATCTTTACTATTGGAACTTTCGCTTTATTTAATTCATCTATTTTCATAAATTAATGTTTTTATTTTTCCTTGTTACTAAAAACCCTAAATAGTCTTCACCTATAATAAACTCTTCAAATGATTCGTCCATTTTCATACCATAAACATAAAAATCTTCCTTTAGCTCTTCCAAATTATTGCTTATCCCCATTCTATACAATCTTGTTCTAACTTCTGTACTACCTGTCGCAAATACCCAGGCATTGGGATACCTTCCTGTAAATGCATAGACAGTCGATACTATTGTTGCTAAAATTTTCGTACTATCTCCATTATTAGTAATAATCTTATCATTTAATCTATCTGCCTGTTCGTCAAAATCCCCAAAAGCAAGATTATAAAAGTCGTCTATACTTACTTTAGTATATTCAACGATCTTTTTAATATTCCCTTTGGGGCCAGTACTTGTAAATTCAAAATAATGTAATTCATCTTCCGTCTTATATTCGTATCGTGTATATTTCATAATTACTGACTACCAAAGTTACAATTTTTGTTGTCGAAAAAAATGCCTCTCTTCTTATTCTGCAGTACACTTACCACTAACACGACTGTCTTTTTTAATCCCGTGGGAATTTTAATTTTGCAAATATTGGGATAAATGATCGGATGATTTTTGACCTATAAATCTACATGTTATAACTTACCCTTAACTGCGCTAACAACTCCTCCCTGAGCTCCTCCGGTATAAAAGCAGCATTCAGTGCATACACATTGCAATTATAAAAATCCACTAGCGTCCAGCCAAATACTTCCTGTAATTTTTCGTATTCCTTTGTTAAAGTAATGTCCACAATGGTGGGGGCATCAGTATTTACACTAAGCGATACACCTGCTTTGTACAACTGGTCAATCGGGTGATGCTGATAGGTATCATACAAGCCGATCTGGATATTGCAGGAAGGGCATATTTCCAGGTGAATGTTGTGTTTGCGAAGATGTTCTATTAACCTGGGATCTTCTATGCTTCTAACGCCATGGCCAATACGGGTGGGGCCAAAATGTTGCAGGGTTTCCCATACACTTTCCGCTCCCTTTGCCTCTCCAGCGTGTGCTGTGCAGGGGATGTTTTTCTCCTTTGCGTATTTAAATGCGCTGATATGGTTATCAATAGGGAAGCCGGCTTCATTGGCCGCAATATCAAAGCCAGCCACATAGGTTCCTTTAAATTGTTCCACCAGTTTTACCGTTTCCATACTTTGTGCCTCTGAAAAGTGCCGCAAGGTGCAAAGAATTAATCTTGCCTCAACGCCTGTTTCTTTAATAGCTGCTGCAGTTGCTGCTTCAGTGGCTGCTACTACTTCAAAAGAGCTAAGCCCTTTTTCCAGGTGTTGCAAAGGGGCAAATCTTATTTCAGCATACAGCGTTTTGTTTGCTGCCAGTTGTTTAAACAAATCATGTACTATCAGGCTCAATTGTTCTATGGTTTGCATCAGGGCAAATCCTTTTACGGCACGGGTTAAAAAATCTGCCAGGTTTTCACATTTGGCAGGCGCTACATACTCCTTAAGGTAGTTTGCTTTTGTTACCGTGGGATCTATAGCTAAAACCACGTCATAGCTGAGCCCGCAATCCAGGTGCAGGTGTAATTCTACCTTGGGTAATTGTTGTAAGGTTAGGCTGGTTGTTTTCATTGGGCAATTGTATGTGCTGTTTTAAGAAAGTAAGGAGGGCAATATTTCTATGATATGTTCTACCCGCCGGAAGTTATCATGCTCCACATGATGTTCTACCTGCTCATGTGCCCAGGTGGTATGGTAGGGTATATGCACGGCATGTCCGCCAATGGCTAAAACCGGCATTACATCCGACTTTAATGAATTACCGATCATTAAAAACTCCGAAGCCGGTATATCTAAATGTTTGATGAGTTTCGAATAATCAGCCTCCTGTTTATCCGACATAATTTCTATATGATGAAAATAATGCTCCAGTCCCGATTTTTTTAGCTTTCTTTCCTGGTCCAGCAGGTCGCCTTTTGTGGCTACTACCAGCCGGTACTTTCCTTTTAAAGCTTTCAGCACCTCTTCCACTCCTTCCAGTATTTCAATTGGTTTTTCCAGCAGTTCTTTTCCATACACAATGGCTTTTTCCAGCACTTCAATGTTTAATGTATTGTTGGAAACACGAAGAGCAGTTTCTATCATTGACAACATAAAACCCTTTACTCCATACCCATACAGGGGAAGATTTTGTATTTCCGTTTTAAACAGTTCTTTGGCAAGGGTATGATGAGGCAAATAATCTTCCAGTAAGGCACAAAATTTATTTTCTGTTTCCTGGAAATACGGCTCGTTAATCCAGAGCGTATCGTCTGCATCAAAGGCAATTATTTTTACATCCATGAGTTTGCATTTTTAAATGTCAGTGAATATTTTTTAAAACACCATTTTTAAAGTATACATATAACTGCCGGTGGCTTTTAATTTATAACATCTTTAAAGATGATTTTAGGTATGCTGCACAAGTGTGCGACGCAACGATGTTTAATAGTAGCATTGCTGCCAGGCCAATAAAAAAGATGCCGTTTCTTATAAACAGGTTATTGTCGTTAAAGGTTGCCAACCTTAACACCAGCGATCCGGTAGCCCTTCCTTTTCGGAAGACCTCACAGGTTTTTAAAACCTGTGAGGTCTGGTAATTTTATACAACTTTGATGCACCAGTAGCAGGTAGAATTAAGGACGCACCCATATTAGCAAAACGGGTTTAAAATTATTATAGTTTCAGTGTCAGCAGCACCACACACTCTATGTGATGCGTATGCGGAAACATATCTACCGGCTGAATTTTCTCCACCTTGTATTTTTCGCTTAGCAAACCAAGGTCCCTTGCCTGTGTGGCGGTATTGCAACTTACATACACTATTTTTGGAGCGGCTATTTCCAGTAATTTAACCACTAATTTCTCGTGCATGCCAGCCCTTGGCGGATCAGTAATGATTACATCGGGCCTGCCATGACCTGAAAAAAAACGGTCATCACAGATTTTGATTACATCCCCTGCAAAAAATTCAGCATGTTCAATATTATTCAACGCTGCATTTACTTTGGCATCTTCAATGGCTTCTGCAATTACCTCCACCCCAATTATTTTTTTTGCCCCTTTACTTAAGAAAATACCAATACTGCCGGTGCCGCAATACAGATCGTACACAATTTCATTGCCCGTTAGTTCAGCAAAATCCCTGGTAATGGAGTACAGTTTTTCAGCCTGTTTGGTATTGGTTTGAAAAAACGATTTTGGTCCGATTTTGAATAAGTACTCCTCCAGCTTTTCTATTACAAACCCTTTACCATAGTACACCCGGGGAGTAAGATCATAAATGGTGTCGTTCCATTTTGTATTGATGGTGTAAAGCAGGGTGGTTATAGAAGGCACTTGCTGCAAAACAAAATCAAGTAGCCGCTTTGTTTCTAATACATCTTCATAACCCAGGCAAATATTTACCATCAGCTCCCCGGTGGTGCAATTGCGAATGATGATGTTGCGCAACCAGCCGGTATGCTGTTTTATATCGTAATAACTATAATTATTTTCAAGGGCAAAGTTGCGGATGCTGTTGCGGATGGAATTGTTGACATCACACATCAGGAAGCATTCGTTGATATCAATGATTTTATCGAAAATGCGGGGAGCGTGGTAGCCTAAAGCCCCGGGTCCAGCCCCCCTGCCCCCCGAAGGGGGGTTATTAGACTCTGGTAATTCAGAGAATTTTTCGATTTTTGAAATTTCAAAGCCTTCAGTTTTAGAAAGCATTTCCAAATCAGGAAAGGCCCCCCTGCCCCCCAAAGAAACCTCCCCCAACCCCTCCGAAGGAGAGGCTTTAGACTCTGCTGATTTATACGTATTTTCTAATAGCGAAGGTTTTAATATTTTATCTTTTGAAAAGTTCTCAGAATTACCAGAGTCCGGGAACCCCCCTTCGGGGGGCAGGGGGGCTTTGTCTATCTCCTCCCTAGTCAAATACCTCCTGTTACTAAATGTAAACTCCAGCTTATTTCTATAATGAATGGTATCCTCCCCCCCTACTATCGGCATCATTTCCGGTAGCTCCACTTTTCCGATACGCCTGAAATTCTGTGCTACCTCCTGCTGTTTGTATTCCAACTGTTTTTGATATGGCAGCATCTGCCACTTGCAACCCCCGCAGGTACCAAAGTGCTGGCAAAAAGGAGTGGTTCTTTCTGTTGAATATTCATGAAAGCGGGTGGCTTTTCCTTCGCCATAATCTTTTTTATTAGTGCTTACAAACACATCCACCACATCGCCGGGAACAGCCCCTTCAATAAAAATCACTTTGCCATCCTGCCTGGCCAGCGATTTGCCTTCGGCGGCATAGCCCGTTACCAGTATCTTCTCCAATAAATATTTTTTTCTTTTCACCGGGCAAAAATAACCCCTCCTTAGTTCAAATTGGTTAAAACCGCCGGGTTATTATTTATGTTAATGATTTGTAATTTTGAGCCCCTTTATCATCTGAATGCTTATTAACCATTCATTTTAAATACTTTTACCAACATATTATTCAACCAATGAAACATTTTTTTATTTTCTGGATGGCATTCGTATCCTGCATTACCGCCTCGGCCCAAAGTTTTAAAGTTTCTTTACATGCGCCCCAGTACAAAAGCGGGATCGCTTATTTAACCTATCACATGGGTAAAAATCTGAACGTGGAAGATTCCGCCGCCGTAAATAGTAGTGGTATGGCCACATTTACAGCCAGAAGAAAATTACAGCCTGGTATTTATGCGATGGTGCTGCCGGGTAAGCGCATTACGGTAGACTTTTTTGTAGATAAGGAACAGGTGATTTCAGTAAAGATTGATACCAACGACCTGGTGAATAAAACGGTGATTACCGGCTCTAAAGAAAATATTGTTTTTCAGCAGTACCAGCAATATATATCGGTAAAAGGAAAATCACTGGAAGCTGAAAGACGAGCCTACCTGCAATCAACTACCAAAAAAGATTCTGCTTTGCATGAAGTAAATTATTTGAAATATAATAAAGAATTAAATGACTACCGCGAAGGCATCATCCGAAACCAGCCCAAATCGATGATGGCGGTTTTATTGAATGCAATGAAAGAACCCCGGGCTTTGGGAAATAAAATGCAAACCCGGGCCGATTCATTGGAAAACTATTATTACTACAAAGCGCATTACTGGGATGGCATCAGTTTTATGGATGACCGGATTTTACGCACTCCTTTCTTCTTACCAAAATTTGAAAAATTTTACCGGGAGCTGGTCGTTCCCCAACCGGATAGCATTATTAAAGAAGCCGACTACCAGTTACTCCTGGCACGCAGTAGTCCGGAAGTGTACAAGTTTTTATTGAACTGGCTTACCGATGAATATATCAACCCAAAATACATGGGACAGGATGCGGTGTTTGTACACCTGTTTGAAAAATACCATAGTAAGGGTTTAACAAGCTGGTTGAATGAAAAGCAAATGGAGACTATTAGCCGCAGGGCCTATATGCTTATGGCAAATTTAATTGGATTAAAAGCCGCCGATCTTGAAATGAATGATACCACCGGCAAACCTTCACCCCTTTACCAGGTAAACGCTGATTATACCGTTGTTTGTTTCTGGGATCCTACCTGTGGCCATTGCAAAGAAGAGCTGCCAAAAATTGATTCCATTTACCGGGCAAGCTGGCAAAAACAGGGCGTTAAAATATATTCGGTTTTGTCGGCAGACTCTAAAGATGACCTAAAGCAGGAGTGGTTAAAATATATCCGGGAACACAATCTGGGTACCTGGACCAACGTTTACCAGTCAAAAGAACAGGAAGCGGCAGTACAGGCGGCTCAAAAGCCCGGCTATCGCCAGTTATATGATATTACACTTACGCCAACACTTTACCTGCTGGATAGTGAGAAAAGAATAATCGGTAAAAAATTAACCTGGCAGCAATTGGATGAATTGCTACAGGTGAAATGGAACGCAAAAACAAACCAAAAATAATCTACCAGGATGAAGAAAATTGTTGTGCTGCTTGTTGTATACCTTGGGTGTTCCCAGCTTTTTTCTCAAACCTTGTTTACATACGGGCCTTATTCGGTTGGTAAAGAGGAGTTTTTAAGAGCCTACAATAAAAACAAAACACCGGTAACCAATAAGGAGCAATCCTTAAAAGAATACCTTGACCTGTATGCAAAATTTAAACTGAAAGTGAAAACTGCACAGGATCAGCGGCTGGATACTTTACAACAATTGGAGTATGATTTGCAAAACTTTCGCAGCCAGGTAGCCGAGGGATACATGAATGATGAAAAGGGATTGAATGCCCTGGTAGATGAAGCGATTCAACGCAGCCAGAAAGACATTCAAGTAATGCATTTTTATGTAAATATCAATTCAAAAATGAGCCCTGCTGATACCCTGAAAGCTTATAAGGCAATGAATGAATTGGCAGCGGAATTAAAGGAAGGCAAAACCAATTATTCTGAATTGGTGGATGCGATAAGCAAAAAATACATGACCGTTACCGGGAAGTATCTTGGTTACGTAACCGCTTTTTCTGTTCCTTATGAAATTGAAAACATGTTGTATGCAACCAGAACCGGCGGCATCACTCAATTGCATCGTACCAAATCGGCCCTGCATATTTTTAAAAATGCAGATGAACGTAAAAGTGCAGGCAAATGGAAAATAGCGCAGATACTGCTCTCCATTCCACCCAATGTATCTGGTACCGAATTAAAGGCCATTGAAGCCAAAGCAGATTCCATTTATAAATTATTGACAGCAGGTGCCGATTTTGCGGCATTGGCAAAGGAATATAGTGAGGATAAATTAACCTATATGAATGGAGGCGAAATGCCTGAGTTTGGTACCGGCAAATTTGAATTGCCCTTTGAGAATAAAGTATTTGAATTAAAAAAAGATGGAGAGATATCAAAGCCAATTTTTACAGGGTATGGCTATCATATTGTGAAACGATTGCACCAACGGAGTACACCTGCCGATAAAACAGATGATGCATTTGTAGCTGCATTAAAAGATCAAGTTTCCAAAGATGATAGAATGAATGGGGCAAAGGCCGGTTTTTTAAAAACGGTAAAAATAAAAACCGGGTATAAATGGGCAGGCCTGGTAAAGGAAGCTGACCTATCCAGGTATGCGGATAGCGTAACGGTAAACAACCAGGTTAAATTTTACCCGATTAATAATAAAATTATCTTTTCCTTCGCCAGGTTAAATGTTAAGGGAGCAGACTGGCTCAATTTTGTAAAAGATTACAAGTTGAACAGGGATGTATATAAAGGAGAAAACAATGAGGAGCTGTTGGAAAAATATATCGCTACTACTTCACTTGAATATTACCGTAAGCACCTGGAAGAATACAACAAGGAGTTTAAAAGCCAGATGCATGAGTTTAAGGAAGGTAATATGTTGTTTGAGATTATGGAAAGAAATGTTTGGAGCAAGGCATCAAATGACAGTGTAGGATTGCAAAAATATTACAGTCAGCATAAGGCCCGCTATAAATGGGCCGCCAGTGCTACTATTCTTTTATTTAATTGCAGTGATGCTAAAGTGGCGCAAGATGCCGCTAGTGCATTGCGCAATGGAAAAAGCTGGAAACAAATCGCTGAAGAAAGCGATGGCAAAATTCAATCAGATTCGGGCAGGTATGAACTCAGCCAGGTACAATTGCCTGCAGGAACTGCGTTATCAGAAGGATTAATATCTGCACCTTACACCAATAGCGGAGATAACACCACAAGTTTCCTGAAAGTGTTGAAATTGTTCCCCGAAAATCAACTAAGAAATTTTGATGAAGCAAGAGGTTTGGTGATCAATGATTACCAGGTTTATTTAGAAGAGAAGTGGATAGAATCGTTGAAAACAAAGTATCCTGTTAGGATAAATGAAGATGTTTTCCAGTCATTACTGAAGTAAGCATATAAACATTAACATTTAAAAAGCCTGTTATCAAATTCTGATGGCAGGCTTTTTGTCTAAGGGGGCAAAAGGGCGATAAACTAATTTTAAAAATCGTTATTGCCTTATTATAAACCTCTAAAATTTAATTTATGATCATGAAGAAAATGATGGCAGTATCACTGCTAATTGCAACGGGAATTTCCGCAAAGGCACAGTTTTATGTACAGGGTGGATTAAATCTTGCCAACATTACCAGAACAAAAGACGGACAAACAGAGAAAAATAATTTGCTTCCCAGTTTTAACGTCGGCTTTATGGGAAGGTTTGGAATATCGAATGTATTTGACCTCGAATCAGGTGTGCTCCTTACTGGGAAGGGATCCAAGGCTGAAACTTATTTTACCAACGCCACTGATGATAATTACGTAAAAACAAAGTTTAATCCCATCTATGTGGAAGTGCCGTTAAATGCTGTAATAAAATTTCCGTTAGAAACGAAAACAAACTCAAATATTTTTGTACATGCCGGTCCATACGTTGCCTTTGGCGTAGCTGGTAAATCGAAAGTAGATTCGAAAATTATCGGATTTTCATCCAGCTCAAGCAGCAATATTAAATTCAGCAATGATGATCCGTTTACATCTGAACAGGATGACGCTGCTTACGATAAATTAAAGCGGTTTGACTACGGGTTTAATTTTGGTGGTGGTATTGATTTTGGCAAACTGATTTTTAAGGCAAATTATGGAATTGGTCTGGCTAAAATAGGCAGCACACAAAGTAATAATTCGGTAGACGATAGAAATAAATACCGCACTTTCAGTATTTCTGCGGGTATTCCAATTGGCAGATAACACTGAACATGAAATTAGAAAAACAAATAGAATAATGTTGTGCGATGGTATATCAATAGTCATTTTGTTAGACTGGTCAATGTTTTTTAGCAGAATAAAAAAAGGGAAAAACAAGTAGCAACTGCTTCCTTTTTTTCCCCTTTTTTTATCTTTTACATAAAACAATTAGCGAATTTCCTTTACCGCATTATAAATCACTTTTGGTTTTCCCAATGTATAATAATGTAGCACCGGCACCCCGAAAGCTTTCAATTCTTTTGATTGTTGTATCAGCCATTCGGTACCCACCTGCTCTACATCCTGGTCAGTTTTAGCTTTTGAAATGGCATCTGATAAATCAGTGGGAATATCTACATGAAATATTTTTGGCAAAATGGTTAATTGTTTTTTATTGGTAATTGGTTTTAAGCCCGGAATAATAGGGACTTCAATACCGATGGCCCGGCAGTCTTTTACAAACTGGTAAAATTTATTGTTATCAAAAAACATCTGCGTCATAATATAATCTGCTCCTGCATCTACCTTGGCTTTCAGGTGCAGCAAATCGGTTTGTAAATTAGGCGCTTCAAAATGTTTTTCAGGATATCCCGCAGTGCCAATGCAAAAATCCGGCTTTTCCCCGTTCTTGATATCTTCTTCCTGGTAAATTCCGTTCTTCAGATCAACTACCTGTTTTAACAGATCAACAGCATAAGCGTGCCCATCAATTTCCGGTTCAAAGTTAGCCTCATTTTTTGCGGCATCTCCTCTTAACACGAGTACATTGTCGATACCCAGAAAGTTAAGATCTATCAGGGCATCTTCTGTAACGCGTTTTGTAAAGCCGCCGCAGATCAGGTGCGGAACCGTATCAATATTGTAATGATTTTTAATTGCAGCGCAAATGGCCACAGTGCCCGGGCGTTTTCTTACCTCCACTTTTTCAAAAGTACTATCTGCCTTTTTTTTGAACATGGTTTCGCTACGGTGGTAAGTAACATTGATAAATGCCGGTTTAAATTCCATCAAAGGATTTAAATGGTCATAGATCGATTGGATGGTTCTGCCTTTTAACGGTGGTAATACCTCAAATGAAACCAGCGTATCAGTAGCCTGCGAAATATGTTCTGTAACTTTCATAATGATAAAATGGAGGCAAAGATAAATGCTAAATGCAAAATATCCTTTGTTTGTTCAAAGCGGTATTTTCTTTAATATTTTGTTGATGCTGTGGATGGAAATGGATTAACCAGCCGCCTTGTTAAAAAGATAGCCGTTGTACACTATTTACCCCGGATCACTTATTTTTACAAATCATGAGCTTAACTATACAAACAAAGGACCTGGTAAAAGTTTACGGCAGCCGGACCGTAGTAAATAAAGTTTCATTTAATGTAGAGCAGGGTGAAATAGTGGGCTTACTAGGTCCAAACGGAGCTGGTAAAACCACTTCGTTTTACCAGGTGGTGGGATTGATAAAACCGGATGAGGGAGAAGTTTTTTTGGGCGATCTTAATATTACGAAGTTGCCAATGTATAAACGGGCTCAAATGGGAATTGGTTACCTGCCCCAGGAAGCCAGTGTTTTTAGAAAATTAAGTGTAGAAGACAATATAACTGCGGTACTGGAAATGACAAAACTCAGTAAGCTGGAGCAGAAAGAAAAACTGGAGCAATTGCTGGATGAATTCCGGTTATCGCATGTGCGTAAAAACAACGGGGATACTTTAAGCGGTGGCGAAAGGAGAAGAACGGAAATAGCCAGGGCGCTGGCAGTGGACCCCAAATTTGTATTGCTCGATGAGCCCTTTGCCGGCGTAGACCCCATCGCAGTGGAAGATATTCAGGAAATTATAGCGAAGTTGAAGTATAAAAATATTGGCATACTGATAACGGATCACAACGTAAACGAAACACTCTCAATTTGCGACAGGGCTTACCTGCTGATTGATGGAAAGATATTTAAGCACGGTACAGCAGAAGAACTGGCGGAGGATGAACAGGTAAGGAGACTGTACCTGGGGCGCAACTTTGAATTGAAACGAAAAGACTATTTGCACCTGGAAGCAGCAAAAACCCGCTCTACACCCGGCGCATTGATTGAGAAACTTGAAAAGGCCTTAACAGGTTTAGAAGATAGAGAAAGGGTAAAAAATGACCGGGTTTATTCAGGTGAATCGCCAGAAGGCGATACAGAAAATGATGCGATAGAAGAAAAATTGCAATTTGAAGAATACCGGCATTTTACTGACGAGCTGGAATCGGAAGTTTATGCTTACGCCACCGGAAACAGGAACACTGCGTTGCTTGATAATATTCAGAACATTTACGGTGATAAATCCCTGGATACAAAAACAGCATTGAGCAAGGTGATCCTTGAGTTAAAAAATATTGCGGATATTTAAACATATCCCGAAAGAAAATGAAGAATAATCTGAAAATAGCAATTCCAATATCCATGTCTCCTGTCAATAAAAGATCATAATAGCCTTCCATCTTTCATTACTATTGCGTATTTTGCCAACTGATAATGAAATTGTTATCCCCCACAATATCAAGACTGGCCCGTATGCGATTCTGGCGTATAGAAAATTGGAGCAGGCATCCGGTAGCTGTACAGCGGGAAGTATTACAGGAGCTGGTAACAGCAGCCCAATATACCGAGTTTGGTAAAAAGTATCATTTTTCAAAACTGTTTAGTTTAAAAGAGTTTAAGAAGAGCGTGCCCATCCACGAGTACGATGACATGAAACCATACATATTACGGATGATGGATGGAGAGGAAAATGTATTATGGAACACGCCTATTAGCTGGTTTGCCAAGAGCAGCGGCACCACATCCGACAAAAGTAAATTCATTCCCATAAGCGATGAAAGCTTGCAAGACAATCATTTCAAGGCATCCAAAGATGTATTGACTACCTACTATAATAATTTTCCGGGCAGCGACCTCTTAACCGGCAAAGGCCTTGTGATTGGCGGCAGCCACGAGTTAAGTAAAATGAATGAAGAAATTCAGTATGGCGACTTAAGTGCGGTATTGATGCAGAATACCCCTTTTTGGGGTCAATGGCTGCGAACGCCTGAACTGAGGATCGCCCTGCTGGACGAATGGGAGAATAAAATTGAACAACTGGCAAGAATTACTGCCGAAGAAAATGTAACCTCTTTGGCCGGCGTACCTACCTGGACACTATTGTTATTAAAACGAATTTTAGCCATTAAAGGAAAAGCTACCATCAAGGAAGTATGGCCCAACCTGGAATTATACATTAATGGTGGCGTATCATTTATCCCTTACCGGGAACAGTTTGATAAGATTATTGGTGGTAAAATTAATTACCTGGAAATATACAACGCAAGCGAAGGTTTCTTTGCGGGCCAGCAATGCCCGGATGATGATGGCATGCTGCTTTTTACGGAACATGGAATTTTTTACGAGTTTATGCCGGTAGATCAGTACGGAAAAGAAGACCCGCAAACAGTAGGTTTAAAAAAAGCTCAAATAGGTAAAAACTATGCATTGGTAGTAAGCACAACAGGTGGCTTATGGCGATATTTAATTGGTGATACCATTCAGTTTACATCACTTAATCCCTATAAAATAAAAGTTACCGGCAGGCTAAAGCATTATATGAATGCCTTTGGCGAAGAAGTAATTGTAGATAACAGCGATAACGCAATTGCCAGGGCAGCAGAAAAAACGGGCGTGGTGGTAAATGATTATACAGCCGCCCCGGTTTATTTTAGTGAAGAAAGCAATGGGGCGCACGAATGGCTGGTAGAATTTGATAAAACACCCGATGACTTGCACTCGTTTACTACTGAATTAGATAAGGCGCTGAAAAACTGTAACAGTGATTATGAGGCGAAGCGGCACAAGGATATTGCCTTAAGATTGCCGTTGGTGCATGCCTTGCCAAAAGGAACCTTTACACAATGGCTTCGTGGCAAAGGGAAACTGGGCGGACAACATAAGGTGCCCCGCCTAAGCAACGAACGGGGCATGCTGGAAGAAATAAAATTAATTGCGAACTTAGCGGTATGAAGATCAAAAGCCTCCAGTTAACAAACTTTAAACGGTTTACAGACTTAACTATTCAGGATATTCCTGAATCGGCTAAGTTGGTATTGTTAATAGGGAGCAATGGAAGTGGGAAAAGTAGTGTGTTTGATGCGTTTGAGATGATTAATAAAGTTTTGAAAGCTGAGGAACCTTTTATTGATGAAGAAGATTATTATAAAAAAGTTACTTCCAACAAATTTGGTATAAACTTTTATGCTGATAATTATGATGGTGAGCAGTTCGTCTCCAGCACGGGGAATTACATTTCCAATAATGGTGGTATATCTTTTTATGGCAGAAGTGCAGTTAGATATTTTTCAAGGATAGAGCGAACTGTTATAGGTATACCCATTAAAGTTGCAGATGACGGTGACAGGCCGGGTTATTATATTGACAGGGATAACAGGTTTGAGAACGACATCGATTTATTATTATCTGAAATTGTTAAAAAGGTATTTAGCGACCTCAACAATATAACAAACGGGAAAATTGATGAAGTAAAAAAATTCATGCAAAGATTAAATGAATCATTGTCAAGGATATTTGGTTCAAATAATTATTCCCAACTCCAGTTAATAAATTTTCAAACTCCGGCAGATGGAAATCCTGCCCAGCTAATTTTTAGAAAAGGAAATGCCGAAATAAATTATGATTTGCTAAGCGCCGGAGAAAAAGAAATTATAAACCTTTTAATCAATCTTTATGCAAGGGCAGCTTATTTCACTAATACAATTTATTTTTTTGATGAAATTGATGCACACCTGAATACCAAACTTCAGTTTGATTTACTGAAAGAATTAACAGAAAACTGGATACCGGATAACTGCCAGTTTTGGACAGCCTCTCATTCACTTGGGTTTATTCAATACGCTAAGGAAACCAGCGATGCTGTTATTTTGGATTTCGATGATTTGGACTTTGATCAACCCAGGACAATAAGCCCCGAGCCTAAAGATAATCCTGACGTTTATGAAATAGCCGTTAGTAAGGAAATATTGCCATCACTTTTTAAAAGCTATAAACTATTTTTTGTTGAAAATGAAGACCGTCATTACTTTGCGTCACTCAACATTCCCATAACCCTCTTTGTTGCCGAAAAAAACAGGGATGCAGTTTTTCACAAGGCTAAATCCGGAAATTTTAATGGGATTGTTGACAGGGATTTTTTAACTGACAACGACATTGAAGCGATAGAACAAAAGTATGGCTGTTTAAAAATCCTGAAATTCTATTGTATCGAAAATTATTTATTTCACCCGGAGAACTTAGATGAATATTATAAAAAGGGAAACAGTCATTTTAATAAAGAAGCATATAAGCAGAAAATAGCAGCAGAAAAAGAATTGCGAAAGCAAGAGTTATTAATTAAGGTAGCTTCCATAAGACAAGGGTATCCTTATTTTAAAGAACCTGGTATGGAAAATTCAAAAAACAGGGAGAGATTTACCCCGGATAATGAAAATTATAAACAAACTAAAACAATTTCAGATTACCTGAACAGTAATGCTTTTGAAGAGTTTTATAAATCTTTTTCAATGAAAGATTTTTGTAAAAGCCTAAGTGAAAGACAACATATCAGTCCAATAGATTTATCTAAAACAAACTGGTTCAAACATCAAATTGAAAAAATAATACAATGAAATTACTTGCAGGAAAAACAGCCATTGTAACGGGCGCTGCCCGTGGCATCGGAGAGGCCATTGCAATAAAATTTGCGGAGCAGGGCGCTAATGTTGCTTTTACCTATGTAAGCAATGGCAGTACTGAAAGGGCAAAATTATTGGAAGAAAAATTAGTTGCATTGGGTGTAAAAGCAAAGGCTTATCAAACCAATGCAGGCGATTATACGGCATGCGAGATTTTTGTAAGCGATGTGTTGAAGGAATTTGGGCAAATAGATATTTGTGTGAATAATGCCGGTATATCAAAAGATAATTTGTTGTTACGCATGACGGCGGAACAATGGGACGAAGTAATGCAAACGAACTTGAAAAGTGTGTTCAATATGACCAAACAGGTAATACGCCCCATGATGAAAGCAAAAAGCGGCAGTATTATTAATATGAGCAGCGTAATTGGCGAAATGGGCAATGCCGGGCAAAGCAGTTATGCTGCCAGTAAGGCTGGGGTAATAGGTTTTACGAAAAGTATCGCCAAGGAGCTGGGGAGCCGCAATATTCGCTGCAACGCCATTGCACCCGGGTTTGTAGAAACCGATATGACAGGATATTTAAAAGAGGGTGATGGTGCAGATAAATATAAAGCCGGCATTCCGCTCGGAAGATTTGGAACCACGGATGATATTGCGAACGTAACTTTATTTTTAGCCAGCGATATGAGCAGTTATGTTACCGGCCAGGTAATAAGCGCTTGTGGCGGATTGAATATCTAAAACGATCGAATAGGCGATAGCCGGTTTTTAATATTATTGATACGGATGATTTAATACTTTTATGATAACATCCTTTGTTGATTTTTACTGAGAAACTGTTTAAAAAAATTTCAGTATTTACCATGTAGATTTTAATTGCGACGAATCCACGAATTAGTATGAATAATGATAATTTTTTTATAAAAAATTAGAAGACATTAGTGGCATAAATAGAAAATTTAAACAGCTTCTGAGCAATGTAAAAGCAGCTAATAACTCATTCTGCCACTCTTTTTAATATAAATTTTTATTAATGAGCCGCCTGCAATATTCCGTCATCCTTATCCTGCTTTTTTTGTCTGCCTGCAAGTCCGAGAACAATGGTTCTGTAGTGGGGAAAGTAATGGGGTTTAAACCAGTGTACAGTACTTCCGCCGATTTGTACCTGATTCAGAACAAACCTGCCCGTGTAGTAACAAATGCTGGTAAAATTTATGTAAAAGGCAATTACATTTTTCAAAATGAAATTGGCGAAGGTATACATATCCTGGATAACACAACTCCCGCCAACACAACCCGGTCAGGCTTTATCAACATTAAAGGAAGCCAGGAAATTGCCATAAAAGGTAACTATTTGTATAGCAATAATTTCAACGATTTAGTAGTAGTTGATATCAGCGATGTCAATAATGTAAAAGAGGTAAGCAGGGTAAAAAATATTTTTTACAACAATAATTACCAACTGGCTCCACTGGCAGGCAGTGGGTATTTTGAATGTGTTGACAATAGTAAAGGAATTGTAATTAACTGGATAAGGGATTCAATTAACAACCCTAAATGTAGAAACTAAATCCATCCGCCATGCGAAATATAATCATATTTTTCTTATTGATAATGATAGCAGGTTGCGACAAATCAACACTTGATGGCAGCAGCAATGCAGGCAATCAAAATGGAGTTGGCGGATCACTCGCCCGGTTTACACTTGCCGGTAATTATTTGTATATAGTTGAAGACGCAACCTTAAAAACCTTTGATGTTTCAGCTCCTGCAAATCCGGTTTTGAAAAATACGTTGGTAATCGGCAATAATATTGAAACCATTTACCCATACAAAAGCAATTTATTTATTGGCTCTCAAACGGGTATGGCTATTTATTCCATCAGCAATCCGGCAGAACCCAAATTCGCCGGTTCAGCAACCCACGTGCGTAGCTGCGACCCGGTAGTGGCCAATGATACGGCGGCTTTTGTTACATTAAGAAGCGGTTCGTTTTGCGGTGCCCCTACTGATGGTTTGTACCTCTATAAAATAACCAACCTGCTTAGCCCGCAACTGGTTAAAAATTTTAATTTGCCTACTCCTTACGGCCTCGGCCTTAAAGACAGTATCCTGTTTGTATGCCTGGGTGCAAATGGCATGGTCGCAGTCAATGTAAAAAATATAAATGCGCCGGTTATATCTCAATCTATCACCGGCAACGATTTCAGGGATGTTATTCCTTTTGGTGATTTGCTCATTTGTTATGTTACTGATGGAATTGCACTATACGATATCAGCAATACCTCCAATATCCGGTTCATAAATAAAGTGCTTAATTAATCCAATGTACCCTACCCGATTTTATAAACTTACCCTGGTGCTGGTATTTTCTTTTCTTTCGAAAATAATCATTGCACAGGATACAAAAACAAATTTATCCCCGCCTTCGCTGGTGCATAGCTGGTGGGTACAGTTTAACCCATTTGGATTTGGTGAACCAGAGGTAGCCATTGCAGCTACCATTTTATATAAACAAAATAACCATGTTGCATTTGCATTAGATGCAGGCATTTTTGTAGCAAGGCAGGATTACAATGATATTGTGTTTTATCCTTACAGTGGATACAGGCTAAAGCCTGCAATAAAATTTTACCTGCAGGGCGATAAAAAGGGTCCCCGTGGTTTTTACTTTTCGGCACAGGGATTAATAAAACAAACCAGCAGGAATAAACAGGAATGGCTTAGCCTTCCCAATAATAACGGACAACCTGTTTTTACGCAACAGGTTGATTATAAAGAACGCAAAATGGTATATGGCGTAAGTATTTTATTTGGCGGCGAACTGGTATTGGGAAAGCAAAAAAGATTTATGATGGATTTTTATTCTGGTCTCGGCTTTAAGATAAAAAAGTTTACCGCAGCTGGCTTGCCCCCGGGTTTTTCAATAAATTATGATAATAATGGCGGAAGGGGGTTTGGTGATAATTTGTTTGATATTTATCAAAACGGCTCATACCCTAACATGCAGCTTGGGTTTAAATTAGGTTACCGGCTAAAATAAATTTATAACCGCATTAAAGGTTTCCTTTAACCTGGAACAACTCATTTTGAAAATATTTTTTATGAACTTCTGAATGCTACCGGATGATTTAATTTTTTATGGGGCCCCATGAAAATACGCAGTAAAATACGAAAAGCCGACAGCTCTAAAAATAACAGGCAAAGTCCCATTAAAACAATCAAAACAGTCTGATCGCTGTGAACGTAGGTAAAAAATACATCAATCCCGATGAATGCCGCCGTTACCGGAAAACCCAACATGCCAATTACTGCAAATAAAAACAGCAGGCCGGTTGTTTCCTGTTCGTATACATACCCATGGAATTGGTTAAGGGAAATATCATTGTCAATCCCCTTAATTTTTTGCAAACAATAATAGCCCAATAAAAAAGCCGGTAAAACCCCGCTTGCATAAAAGATGATTTCAATAGCGTTAATATGAGGCGCATTAAATAATATTGCAGCCATGATGTATAGATGGGCTGTAATTAAATATATCCATGCTTTTAAAGCCGATTTTCTGCAGGCAAAAGCAAAAAGGATAGTCACCAGGGCAATACTCATCAAAATGATGGGCAGCGTTCCACCCAAAGAAGGAATGAGATGCTGGTTAGTATATCCCAATATCAGCAGGCCAAGCCCGGCAACAATCAAAATGCCGGTGAAAATGGCAGATTGTAAAAACTGCACCTGTTTTCCGATCCATTTAAATGGGCTCCATACATAAGTAAACATGATGCTGTCTAAATTCCATTCTTTAATGCCCAGCATATATAAGGAGGCATTTATTTTTGACACTGATTTTTGCGTGGGAGGGGTGTAATGAAAATATTGATGGTGTACCAAATAGTTTAATACGGAGGGAGAAACCAGCAACTGGTAAGTACGTAAAAAAGCATTACCTGCAAAATGTACCAGCACCAGCCAATGCCAGCCAATGGCCACTTCAATAAACATTAACCCTATTTGTGCCGCAGATGAATAAGCGATCTGCGTTTTTACAGTTGGTTGCACCCTTGCTATTAATGTAGCAATGATGGCCGTTAAAGCGCCAATAACAATAATGGTAATTTTTGCCCACAACATATCTTCCCAAAACGGATGCGTACGCAGTAATAAAAAAACACCAATATGCACACTCAGCGAACCGTAAAAAATGGCAGATGATGAAGTAGGGCCTTCCATCGCCCTTGGTAGCCAGGCAGTAAAAGGAAACTGTGCAGATTTAATAGCGGCAGGCAGTATCATCATGCAGACGATAAATATGGCCATACCGGTATTGCCGGATTGAACAGCCATTTCCTTTGCCTCACCCAATTTGGCAAAAGTAATATTCTGGTGAGTGAGGTGATGCATCATCCACATTGCCAGCATTAGCGCCACATCGCTGGTGCGGTAATAAGAAATTGCTTTGAACGCATTTTTTACAGGTAAATAACGGTTGCGGTAAAATGCGATGAGTAAAAAAGAACAAACACCCTTTATCTCCCATCCTATGAAAAGGGTTTCAAAATTTCCGGCTAATATGATAAAGTTATACCCTGCGGCAAACAGCAGGATCGTATTAAAAAAGCGCTTGTAACCCTGGTCGCGGTGCATGTAGTATTTACTGAAAGTGGCTACCAGGAAAAATAACAAGGCCCCGATAATACTGAATACGGCGGTAATTTCATCGTAAAAAAGCTCAAATGCAAATACAAAATGGTCAGTTTGATAAAGTGTGGCCAGGTGATAACTGATTGGTTTAAGACCGTTCCAAACCCACCATACGGCAAATGAAAGGGAAACGACAATATACAATACCTTGGTGAACCGTACAATTTTGCCAATGGCTTTTTCACTTTTGTTTTGCCAGAACAGGCTTACCAGGAATGCCAGGAACGGTATAGCGATAAATAATACTAATAGTTGGTTCATTTAGTTTTTTTTGTTCAGGCAGTGAGGCAGTGGGCAGCACTGTTGCGTTTTTTAATCCCACTATTCGGGACACCCTCTTTTACCGTATACCATTGGGCAACTTTAATTGCGTTTTAATAAAAAACATATTCTCCCAACAGGATAAAAATCTGCAATGTTATTTGTGAAAAACCGGTATTCCTGCTTTGATTGATTTTTATGTATGCAGTGTCGAACAGTTTAAACGTTAAAAGTTTATAGCCTACTTTACAAAATTATCTGTCCCCGTTTGAACGGGCTCATCCGGGCGGGAAACCTGGATTTCTTCTCAGGAAACCGGAGTCAGCAAATACACTGGTAAGTTTTCTTCCGTTGCATGAACAATATGATTCGTTTCCATTTCCTTGGCCCCTTCAATAAATTGTTCCATGTTATTAATGGTTCCTATTTCACTGGCTTCCGTTATGGGGTTATATTTTATAAATGCCCCTTTTTTAAAATAATAAAACTGCTTCTCTTCCGGGTTGTACGACACAATATGCACCCACTCGTTGTTGTACCACTCAAAAACTTCCGGTGAAGACTGGATGGCTTTCAAAACAATGTCTGGTTTATGTTCAACAATAACCAGTAATCGTACCGGGTCATGCACTTCAATCATCTGCCAGGGCAGGCCGGGTCGCAAATCACCATCACTGCTGTTGGCTACTCCAAACAGGCCCATCACATTGTGAGGCAGTTTGGTGCCGGCCCCTACTTTAATGTTATCCACTCTGGAAAAATAATATTCCAGGTTGATGCCACCGCAAACCAAACCAATGGGCCGCATTACCGCCGAAAGAATGGTCCCATCGGGATCGGTTGTATAATCATAACTGTTTAGAAAAGCACGCCGGTCTAAAAACAACCCCTTGGTTACCTGCCTGCGGCCAATGATGGCTAAGGTATTGGTGCCATGACCCAACTCGGGCCTTGGTTCAAACAAAGAAACCGAACGGCTGTGGATAGCCTTGCGCACCTGTTCCAATTCCTGTTTGGTATTGATTGATGCAAATCGCCGGCTTCGTTCTTTTGCATTCAGGTTTAAGGCGGTTTCAAAATTTTGAATGTTGACGATATGTTCTTTTTGGTTTTTGGCACTCAGTATATTTTCATCATAATACCCCATCACATCGGCAGCGGTATCGTGCATACAACCGATAAACTGGGTGGTATCGGGAATCGAAATTCCTTTTGCAACTAATATTTCTCTTACACTTTTATAGTTTAAAATAAAGGAGAGCACCCTTGCATTGGTAGCGCCTGGCCTTCCGCTACAGGCACCGCAGTCATGTGCGCCGTGGTGAGGATTGTTAGCACTGCTGCTGCCGTGAGACACAACATAAATGATGGATGCGAAATTTTTGATTAAGCCGATGCCTCTTAAAAATCCTTCGCCCCTCGTTGCCATCTCGCTAAGGGTATAACCAACCTGGAGACCATTCTCAATATCAGCGGGATTTTTATTTTCAATGGTGAGCGTAGATTGTTTGTCCATGTGCCCATAAGCATTTGAAATGGCCGGGCTCATTTTCGGACGAAACAACATCTGCAATTTTTTTGCAAAAGCCCAAAAACCAAAACTCATGCTTAAGAAAAATCCTGATATGATCCCATGAGTATATTTGGTATAAATTAGTTCTTCCTCCCTGGGCGTTTTTGCACCAGATTCTTTAATTAAATATTTAGGGGTAACCGGGGCAGGACAAAGTTTATCATAAAACTTGCTGCCTTGTTGTTGAAAAAAAAACTCCACCCCAAAAAAGCCGGGAGCTCCAAATGTTACCCCATTTTTATCAACTGCTTCAATGTGTCGGCGTATGGAATCTTCACGTTCGTCGATGCAAAAGATGGCCTGAAAGGAGGCCCCCCTGCCCCCCGAAGGAGAAGCCTCCCCAAACCCCTCCGAAGGAGGGGCTTTAGACTCTGCAATTTCTGAAGACTTCCCAGTGAAAGCAGGGTCTAAGAACCCCCCTTCGGGGGGCAGGGGGGCCGCCAATAATATCCCCTTCAATACCGAATCGTAATAACTCCATTCAAATGCTTCCTGCCATAGTTCTATTACTTCAGCCAATTCTGTTTTTGGAACTTCCGCCATTAAATCAACCGGTGGCACGGTAACATCATTGGTCAAAGGCCGCCATTTATTACCCAATTCATCGTTTAATGCATCCAGCTCCATCAGCAATTCAAAAGCCACCAGTTCTTTAAATGTAATCTTCTTGTTGTCGAGCAATGTTTGCGGATTATCTTCCAGTGCGCTGATGAAGCCACTCCATCCATGATGGGCAAAATGCTGGTCAAACAGGTACTGTTCAAAATATTCCTCTTTACCAACAATTGTTTTTAGCAGCTCCGGGATAGAATAATTACCTGATAAAAATTTTTGCCTGACCATTTTCGTCTTAAAAAAACTTACCAGGCTGTTTTGTTCCAGCTTTTTTATACTTTCTGTAAAACCCAGGTTTACAAAAGGAAATTCCGAAATGCCAATCCCCTGGTCTAAGAAACCACAAAGAATACGGAATAACAACGGATGAACCTTGTTGTCTAAATCAAGCTGGTACACTTCTTTCCACAGCTTGCGCAATTGTCCAATTCTTGGCTGGTTAATCGTGTCAAATTCTTTGTTCAACAATTTCTCTTTCCAGATGATAGACATCGGCTCAGCAATATTGTCATTTTTACCGGCAATCAATTGCTGCAAAATATCTTCCCTTATCCGGCCCGTTTTGTATAATTCCCTGTATTCAGGTAGCTGCAAATGCACCTGGAAGCCAAATATTTTTGATGCTTTGAAAATAGCATCAAAAAATTTCATGTGTTGAAAAGCATGTAGTGAATTGTGATGAATAAAATCTTTTAAGGCCTGTTGCGAAGGCAAAAAATGTTTTAACTCATGCAACACATGTTCTTCATCAAAATGAAAACTTTTTGTTTGGTGCATATTTAGTATTTGTATAAAATCAACCCTTTGTTTTTAAGCGCTGTACTTTATGATTTACTGCTGCTTTCTTTAAAGGTAACTTTACTACAGGAACATCGTTCTTTTTTACCGGAACCTTAGGCCCCACACCGTTAATGTTAAAGCGGTAAATGCTGTCTATATTTTCCAGGCTATTATGTATCACGCTAAGGTCTTTTACCAAACCATCCTTTAATCCATATACCCACCCGTGTAAATGCAGTTCCCTTTTACTCCAGGCTTCCTGTACAATAGTAGTTTTTGCAAGGTTGCGTACCTGTTCAATTACATTTAGTTCCGAAAGCCGGTTGGCTCTTTCATCCATATCGGCGATAGCGGCCAGTTCTTCTTCATTCGTATGATACACATCTTTAATATTCCGCAGCCAGTTGTCAACAAAACCATGGTAGGTATTTGTCATAGCTGCTTTTATGCCCCCACATCCATGGTGGCCACAAACGATAATGTGTTTTACTTCTAAATATTTTACGGCATATTCCAACACACTTAATAAGTTGGTATCAGTATGTACCACCAGGTTGGCAATATTACGGTGAACGAAAATTTCGCCGCTTTGTGTACTGGTAATTTCATTGGCAGGTACACGGCTGTCGCTGCAGCCTATCCACAAATATTCAGGCGTTTGGCCTTTTGATAAATTTTCAAAATATTCAGGATCCTGGAATTTTTTTGTGTCGGAATATATCTGGTTGCCTTTGATTAATTTTTGATATGATTTGTTCATAATATTTTTTTTAAATAGATAAATAATTAAATTCTGATCGGTTTATTCAACCAATCCTACATTTCAAATTTTGCCTGTCTTTCTTTTTTATAACCGGGTCTTTTTAATTCTTAAAAACTAACATCCTTGCTCAAACTAATCCTGCTCCGAATGCACGTGCATCGCATCTTCCATTTTATATGCTGGCTTAAAGTTTTTTAGCTCTACAGCAATATTTTTATCTTTCGATCCAAAGTTTACAAAGTCCCTGATCAGTTCCAGCACATCGTAATCGATGTACACGGTATTGGCAGCGTCAATGATCAATTTGCTGTTTCTGGGCAAATGTGCCAGTGTTTGTTTAATAGCAGCTTTATTTAAGAAAGACACTTCTTGTGCAAGGTCCATGTGTACTGTTTCGCCTTCGTGGTGTTTTTCTTTTTTAAAGAAGTAAGCCAGTCTCATATTTCCTCTAAGAATAAAGAAAATACTAACCACCAAACCAATACCCACGCCTTTCAATAAATCGATCGCAACCACCGCAATTGTCGTTACAATAAATGGAATGAATTGAAACTTACCGGATTGCCACATGTGCTTAAACACTTTAGGGCTGGCAAGTTTTAAACCAATCATAATTAAGATGGCCGCCAAACACGCCATGGGGATTTTGTTTAACAGGCTTGGTATAGCTACCACTGCAATTAAAAGAAATATACCATGAGCAATTGCGGAAAGCTTTGACCTTGCACCAGCATTTATATTTGCCGATGTTCTTACAATCACCGATGTCATCGGTAAACCGCCAATTAAGCCTGCTAAAATATTTCCTATTCCCTGTGCCCTTAGTTCTGCATTGGCACTCGAAAATCTTTTCAATGGATCCATTTTATCGCCGGCTTCCAGGCAGAGCAATGTTTCAATACTTGCCACAGTTGCAATGGTTACAGCCGTAATCCAAACAGTTGGATTGGTAAAACCCGAGAAGTTGGGAAAACTGAACTGCCCGAAAAATTCACCGAAAGAAGAGGCGGTTGGCAGCTTCACCAAATGTTCGCCTGCTATCACGAGGGAGGGGTCGGTTACCTTGTATAATTCGTTGATCAAAATACCCACTAATACCACTATTAATGCCCCGGGAATGGCTTTTATTTTCTTTAAAAAAGCAACCTTGTTAAAAGCAACCAATATTGCAATAGAAACAACAGTAACAATGATAATTCCGGTATGGGCGTAATTAAAAGAATGAATAATCTCACTGAAAAAACCTTTATCGGCACTATCTATCAGCTCATAAGAATAAAAATCGCCTTCATGTTCTTTATCATACCCAATTGCATGTGGTAATTCCTTCTTGATAATGATTATGCCTATTGCGGTAAGCATCCCCTCAATAACGCCGGAGGGGAAATAGCTGGAAATACCCCCGGCTTTTGCTATACCTAATGAGAGCTGAATAACCCCTGCAAGCACCACTGACAGCAAAAACGTCTCGTATCCAAGATTCGTTATCGCTGCAAGAATAATGGCAATAAGTCCGGCCGCAGGACCAGACACACTTACATTTGAGCTACTAAGAACGCCCACTACTATACCGCCAATCACACCGGTGATAATGCCGGCAAATGGAGTCGCCCCGCTGGCTACAGCTATTCCCAAACAAAGGGGCAATGCAACTAAGAAAACCACCATACCGGAAAGAAGATCGGTCTTAAAATTTTTTGTGTTCAATTTCATCATTACGATTTATTTAATTCAATCTGGCCGCTTCAATAGATGGAACTGTGAAATTTTAAAAATGCTGGAAGGAGAATTTTCAGTCTTTTGTAAGCGGGTAAATTTTAACCTATATAATTATTTGACTTGCTGTTTCTGCATCAATAAATATGCAAACAGAAAAGACTGTTAAAGTGAAAATAAATTAAGCCGCATTGGGTGGGGGTGCGTGCAATTCGCCATGAAAAGCAATATAGGTACCGGAGTTTTTCAACTGGTAATTCCGAGCTAATTTGGCTCCAAAATCGGGTGCATCGTGAAGGTCGTGCAGGTATTCTTCGGAAAAGCTGTTGCTGCCCAGTACTTTCTCTTCTACATTGTTATTGGTGGACGAATCCCCGGTTTCATCCTCATTGTCACTAATGGGAAGCTCAACGGACATTACCTTTTGTTGCTTGGCCATTTCCTGCTGTGTGGCAATAATAAAAGGAGTGCTTACAGTAAGCCAAAGCAGCACCAGCATCAAAAAAATCGATGATGCCTTTTGAAAAATTGAATATGATTTCCTGCTTTTTTTCATTAAATGTGGTGCAAAATAGCATTTTACCATTTGTAAACCAAATCAATCAACCAGGCGTTAAATTTTTTTACTGTATTTTATTCATCAAAATAATATTAAGTGTAATGAGTGTGTTTGTAACCGAATATGTTAAATAAACAACAAATACATTCCGGATTAAAAATATGCCTCTTATTAAATGTTTAGCCACAGGATAATTCGTCGATAACGAAAGTTGAAATAATTGAATGCGTTAAACCTGCTGGCGTGGCTAGTACTTCTTTCTCCAGATGTAAAGCACATGTAAAAAATAATATACAACGCTTTAAATTGCCAGGGCCGAAAACTTAAAAGACCGGTTTATAAATCGGTTTTTAATATGAAGAGAGATACTAATATTGGTTGATTACACGAATGGGATAATTTATAGAAACCTCTTGAAAGAGATAAAATTATTGGGCCGACAGGGTTTTATCTTTTTCTTTTACATAAATACGAATGCCACAAAATGAATGCGGCGATCGTTTGATAAGGCTTCCATCCTGATGCAATTTCTGCTATGGCCTCCTTTGAAATATCTTTTGATAATCTTTTTGTTTCTTTTATACTGGTCATTAAAGCAATATCACCCAATGGAAAAACATCAGGGCGCTGAAGTACCATCATTAAATATACATCCACCGTCCAGTTGCCAATTCCTTTAATTTTTGTAAGAGTTGACCTCACCACTTCATTATTCATATTGCTTAGTTCCCCAATATTTAATTCATTGTTTATGACCGATTGGGCTAAATATTTGGTGTATGTAATTTTTTGCCTGCTGAAATAGCAAGCTCTTAATTCTTCATTGCTTAATGCCAACAAACTAGCAGGGGTAATATGGGTAATCTTCTCTTTTATTTTATTGAGAGCCGCCAGGGCCGAAGCCAGTGAAACCTGCTGCTCCAAAATAATATGCACCAATGTTTCGAATGAAGGAGCACGCCTCCACAACGGAGGGTAATTATAACTCTCTAAAATCAATTGCAGATCGGGATCTTTTTTACCTAAATGATCACAAATATCTTTGAAATTAGTTTCGCTAAAAATAGGTATCCGATTCGTTATAGGCTGATCTGTGTCCACTGGTATTACTTCTGAGATAACATTTTTTGGATTGCCTTTTTCGAAAACTCACTTAATACCAACCGCCCGCTGATAGCTGCCCTTTCTTTTAATAATGTATCCCAATGTTCGGTTCCTTTCCAAAACATTTTTTTCATTTCGGTCATTGCGTCTGGATTGCTGTGAGCTAAAGTGGTTGCCAGCCGGTCTATCGATTCTTCCATATTCTCTACATTCTCATGCAATTCTGAAAACAGGCCTTTTCGTTTGGCCCAATCCCCGTTTCGCCACATATTGGCATTAATGGCCAAAGCGCCAAATGCCGCTGTTCCAATCTTTCTTTCAACCGCAGGGCCAATTACAAATGGCCCAATACCAATCGCCAGCTCGCTCAGTTTTATATCTGCCTGGTTTGTAGCAATTGCATAATCAACGGCTGCAACCAAACCAACTGCTCCGCCAACACATTTGCCGTGTACCCTGCCAATAATTAATTTAGGGCATTTACGCATGGCATTGATTACATTGGCAAATCCACTAAAAAATTTTATTCCTTCATCTACTGTCTTTATCAGCAGCAATTCATCAAATGATGCACCCGAACAAAAAGTGCCATCGCCCTCACTTTTTAAAATGATCACTTTACTGTCATCATTATTTCCGGCAAAATGTATTTCTTTCGCCAACTCCTCTAAAATTTTTACGGGCAGGGAATTACCCTTAGGATGAAAGAATTCAATCGTTGTAATGCCATTATGCGTTTCTGTTTTTACGTAACCTTCTTTTACTAGCTGTATCATATTGTATGTTTATTTAAGTCCCCGGCCGGACACAGTGGATTACTTTTTTTACTTTTTAAACAAATTTTGATCAGGTATTCAGCGGAAAATATTTCTCTAAATAAATTGAAAAGTAATGCTGAACGAATGATAGCCAATTACTTTTTAACTTATTCATTTTTATAATTAAAGCCTGTTATTCAGGCGAATACTTCCTACTCAAATATACTATTCTTAGGATCATTTTACCAGGTATATTTATCAAATTAAGATGCAAGCATAAACTGTTTTTTGAGGCGGATAGACTAATTACCTATCCATCAAAAAACTAAATTGATTTCCTTGCTACCATTGTAAGTATGGTGGCCACACCAGCTACTTCCTCTTTGTCATCAATCATTTCTACCAGCCATTTTACTATCCCTTTTTCAATATCGTCCCCTCTTTTTACATCCTCCGGGTTTTCAACTATTCGTTTATCATTGGGTAGTTTTTCTTTGCAGGTAAAACGGATTCCTATTTCCGTACCAGGATAAACAGGTTTTGTAAAGCGCAATTCATCAATGCCATAATTTAGCAGCACCGGGTTCTTTTCATAGCTATCTACAAATAAACCGGCAGCAATACTCATGATCAGGTATCCATGTGCTACCTGTTGTTCAAACATGGTTCCGGTAAAGGCGGTCGTTTTAATATGCGCATAAAAATGATCACCGCTTAAATCAGCAAAGCGGTCAATATCTTCCGCTGTGATCATCCTTTTTTCAGTAATGATCTGATCACCGATTTCCAGCTCTTCAAAATATTTTTTGAACGGATGCCTGCCGGGATCTTTCCCCTTTGCGTTTTGCTGGTAAACATTCGTAATAGCCGTGATGGTAGTGGGAGAGCCTTGAATGGCGGTTCGTTGCAGGTAGTGTTTTACACCCCGCAGACCACCCATTTCTTCTCCACCGCCGGCCCGGCCCGGTCCGCCATGTACCAGTAACGGCAACGGTGAGCCGTGACCAGTACTTTCTTTTGCACAGTCTTTA
The DNA here is from genome assembly GCA_038213285.1 of Chitinophagales bacterium. GTDB lineage: Bacteria > Bacteroidota > Bacteroidia > Chitinophagales > Chitinophagaceae > Ferruginibacter. The sequence goes on along the minus strand of JBBQTL010000007.1, from coordinate 2,507 downwards.
TTCAATACCAAAATTCTGCCATGGTGCGTTGCTGCAGCAATCACATACTGTTTGGCAATGCTGTTATCAGCAGTTACTATTGAGGAACATAAGCTTCCCTTTCCCTTTTTGCTCAGCTCAATTGCATCTGCTAAATTTTTATAGGGCATGATGGTACTTACTGGTCCAAAAGCTTCAATGCTGTGTACATCATCGGAAGCATAGGGCTTATCATTCATCAATAATATGGGTGAAATGAAAGCGCCTTTATTTGCATCGGCATCTACTACTGCTACACTATCCAATGAACCATAAATTAGTTGAGAGGTGGCTAATAATTTTTGTACCTGTTCCTTTACCTCATTACGCTGCGTTTGCCCGGCTAAGGATCCCATCCGCACTTTATCATTTAGTGGGTTGCCAATAGTTGTTTGTGATAAGGCAACAGCAATGGCCTTCCACACATCTTCCATCTTATTTTCGGGTACAAATATTCTACGGATTCCGGTGCAACGCTGGCCTGCCTTTAAGGTCATTTCTTTACGTACCTCTTTTACAAAAATGTCCCACTCCGGCATTCCGGGTATTACATCATCACCCAATACAATACAATTCAGGCTGTCCGCTTCCATCGTAAAAGGAACCGATTCTTTTAAAATTATGGGGTTTGATTTTAATAGTAAGCCGATTTTTGCCGAGCCGGTAAAAGTTACCACATCCTGCGAGCCAACATGATCGAGCAGATCGCCGGCGCTTCCGCATACCAGTTGCAAAGCACCCGGCGGCAATATACCGGCAGCAATAATTTCTTTTACAAAAGCCTCTGTCAAATAGGAAGTAACAGTGGCGGGCTTAACGATTGCAGGCATACCTGCCAGCAGGTTCACCGCAATTTTTTCCAGCATCCCCCACACGGGAAAATTAAAAGCATTGATGTGAATGGCAACACCTTCTTTGGGTACCAAAATATGCGTACCCATAAAAGTATTGTACTTACTGAGATTGTGGCTTTCTCCATCAATACAAAATGTTTCATCCGGAAGTTTTTTGCGCAGGGATGCGTTGGCAAAAAGATTACCAATGCCCCCTTCAATATCTACCCAGCTATCTGCCCTGGTAGCCCCGGTTTGATAACTGATCGCATAAAATTTATCCAGGTGATTTCTTAAATAGATGGCAAGGGCCTTCAGCATATTGCCCCGCTGATGAAATGTCATTTTTCGTAAAGCAGGATTTCCAACTTTTCGTGCGTAGTCTGTAATGGATGCAAAGTCCAGTCCTTTTGTACTTGCGCTGGCAATTAATTCACCGGTTACTGCATTGTACAATTGCTGTCCATCGCCGTCGCCCGTAATCCATTTCCCTGTGATGTAGTTGCCGAGTTTATTCATGTTGCAAATCGTTAAGAACGGATGTTAAGAAATTGAACCAATAATTTTTAATTTCAATTCCTCAGAATATTCGTCTTCATAAATTAATGAAGTAATAATTTCAAATAATAAATCTTTATCAATGCGATTATCCGCTACATGTACAGCGACATTTTCCATTTCGGTTATAAATTTGAAAACCAAAACATCAAGACCATTTTAATTCCAGAAAAAATCCTCCTAATGCTATTGAAGTTCTTTTATTACCATCGGTAAAAGCATGATTTTTATTTATTGAAAATACGAGATGGGTTATTTTGTCTTCTAAATCTGGATAATAGTCATCATTTTGAATATGACTCAATGGGCTTTCAAGATTTCCCAAATCCTTTATTCCAGTTAAGCCCCCGGAAATCTCAATAATTTTGTCGTGCGTTTTAATAGCATAGGAAATTGTAAAGTAAAAAAAAGTCATATCATCTGTCTTTTAAACGTATAAACACTTCCTTGTTTTCTTCAAGCCTTTCTTCAAAGGTTTTACTTTTTTCCCCAAGAAAACGATCAAAATCACTTAGTGGTACGCTATTTAGATATTGCCTGAGTTTTTCATGTAAAACCTGTCTAAATCCATAATCCCTTGAAGCCATTTTAGTACAGGCATCTTCAATTAAGGGTTTATATAAAGGATGGCTCGCAAAACTATTCAATAATTTCTCCATTTCAACTTGTGTTAATTTTCTTTTTAATTCATTTGAATTTTTTTCCATTTCATGAGCTAATCCATTTTCAAAAGAGGCAATAATTTTTAGCACCTCGCCATACATAGTGTCTCTTGGGTTTTCACTATCTTCCAATTGAAGTATGTGTTTGTATTCCTTTGCATTTTCGTTAAAAATCGATTTATAAATTTTATCTGTGAAAAATGAATATTTCGAAAAATTCATTTCCACATATTTATTCAATGCGCTTGTGAATTGTTTTCTGTAATGCGGTTCCTTTATTATAGCAGTAAAAAATCTTCGTCTCTTTGGTTTATGTATTTTGTTGAGCGGCCCAACTTATTGTTTATGGTATCAATTACGATATCCAGCATTTTACTCCTTAATGCTTTTGCTTTTTCGCTTTCAGATAATATCATGCCCAGGTTTAGCAACGCCC
>JBBQTL010000006.1:0-72076 GCA_038213285.1 Chitinophagales bacterium | reverse complement strand
TGTAAGGATGAATCAGGTTGACCGAATAACTTCCATTAGGGGCCGGGGGCTTTTTTTAGTGGTATACTTACTTTCACTTCTGTTCCTTCACCCAGCCTTGATTGAATCTGTAATTTTCCATTCATCGCATCCGCACGTTTTCTCATATTGCCCAGGCCATTACCGCTATCTGCCACGGCTACAACAAATCCAATTCCATCGTCGAGTATCAACAATGTTAATACTTTATTTTTCACCAATATCTTTAATGATACTTTTGATGCCCCCGAGTACTTGGCTGCATTGTTAACGGCCTCTTTAAATACTAAAAAGAAATCCCGCCGGGCTTCCATATTTAATTTGATATCATATACAATATCTTCCACAGTAAAGTCCAATTCGATTTCTTTCGGTTCCAGCACATTAGTAGCAAACTCTCTCATACGGGCAATAATTTTCTGCATGCTGTCATTGCTTGGTTTAATACTCCAAACAATATCATCCATTGCGTCCATCATTCGCTGGCTGTTATCTGTAATCTTTGTAAGGTATTCGGTGGTTTTTACAGCATCGTTATTCATTTTGCTTTTTGCCATGGCACTCAAAATATTAATTGTACTCAAAGTACTGCCCATATCATCATGCAGATCTCTCGCAACCCGATTCCTTAGCTTTTCAACTGCCATCAATCTTTTAACCCTCATATCGTGAATGCCGTAAATGATCAATGCTATAAAAAACAGTAAGGTGCTGACAAACCATCGGGTTCGCCAGAATGAAGGCTTTATAAAAATTTTCACTTCGGTGATTTTTTTCGATCGCTGTCCTTCAATATTTTCACAATAAATTTTGAATGCATATTTTCCGGGAGGCAATAAAGAATAATTTACAGCAGTGGACCGGTCGGCCTTTATCCACTCTTTATCCAACCCTTCCATTTTATAGTAATATGTTAGCCTGTCACGTTGCATGTAACTAAGTGATGCAAAAAAAATGGAGAAGGAATTTTGGTCATTGGATAATTTAATTTCACCTGTCTGCAATAAAGAATCAATTGGGAAAAACTCGTTGAAGATTTTAAAATCAGTAATGGTTACAGGCGGCGGTGCCTGGTTGACGGAATAAACAGAAGGATGAAATATAATCATGGCATTGCTGCCTGCAAATACGATATGCCCGTTACTGAGTATTAAATCGGCGGCACTGGTTTTTTCTCCCAATACAATACCATCCTTTCTTCCATAAGGAGTTAGCCTATGATTGTTCGGATTGTACCGGCAAAGCCCATTTGATGTAATAATCCAAAGAAATCCACTTTTATCCATCCGTAAGCGTTCTACCGTGTTAGATGGTAACCCATCTGCATAGGTAACCAACTTAACTGTCTGCCTTTTTTTATTGATAAAATTTAATACCCCTGCTCCCAATACAATGATGCTGTCATTGAGCTGTTCTATATCATTACCCGTATTACTGTAAAGGCTATTGGGCCCATTATTTATAGTGTAACGTTGTATCATTTTTCCATCTGCCGGACTGATGGCATAAAAGCCCTTTTCGTGTGTGGATAGCCAGATCCATCCCTGCCTGTCAATAAATACTTTGTAAATAATTGATCCTATATCCTGTACTACAGTAAATTTTTTATCAGCATATTTTATTAACCTGCCTGCCTGTGTACCAAACCACAATTGCCCCTGGCTGTCTTCTGTTATATACCTGATGGTACTGTTATTAAATTCAGGGGGCACCAAGTATTGCGTAGTTTTTTTACCAGGATGGTGAACCAATAGTATTCCTTCGTTACACCCTACCCACACATCGCCTGTAGCCGTTTGCCTGCTCATGCACCAGGTATTTTTTATATCATTTTTTGCAGCTTGTGACCAACCGGAAGGAGGCGGCTGGGTATAAACGAAATTTTCTTTTCGTTGAAAATCCCTATCCATTGTTTTTACGCCGATTCCCCACGAAGTAAACCATAAATCGCCATCGGGCATTTCGAGTATATCGGTGATATAGGTAGCGCTTTTTTTATTATCAAACATTAAATTAATTACTGAATAGGCATTGCTTCCCAGCGAAGTAAAATAAAGACCCTGGTCGGTTGCAATCCAAATACCGCCATCCTTATCTTCCATTACCTGGAACACCTCTCCGTAATTAATATTGATATTATCGTTGCCCGATGCGCTTTTGTGGAATTGAAAACGCTTAAGCCCTGTGTTGTAATTAAATAAAGTCCCCATTCCATATATCCACAAATTGCTGTTTTTGTTTTCATAAAAATGATACAATGCGGTGTTACCTGTTGGCCCGGTATTTAAACCATTTATATCATGCGTCAAATATCTACTGCCCGTACTATCCAAACAATATTTCTGTTGGATGTCCGCATTATCGCCAGGCCAGCCAAAAATCCAAATACGCCGTTGCCTGTCAATATATATTTCAGAAACCTTATCCTGAACTTTTTCATTTTTTAAAACAGCCAGGTTTTCGGGGTTATATTTCCGGTTCCACATCTGTTTGGATTGCCTGTTGTAAATACATAAACCGCTGTCCGTGCCTATCCATACCTGCTGCTTTAGTGAATCATCATATACACTGCGCAAGTTATTTTTCCATCCAGCCGGCAATGGAAACGCATTATTTTCAACAAATGCATTTTCTTTTTTATCAAACTGCAAAATGCCATAACGGAGTATGTTGAGGTAAATTTTTCCATACGAATCAATCCATGTATAAAAATCAGACCTAGGGGGAATCTCGTGTAATGTTTTGAGTGCAATTTTTTTGTACGTAAAATTTGACGGATCAAAAATGCCAAATTCTCTAATAGAAGTATAAGCAAGAAAAAGTCTCCCACTGTCCGCAGGTATTATTTGAAACACCCTTGCGTCCGGCGTAATATCACTTCCTGGTTTGTTGTTGTTAAACTGGATAAACTTTCTACCATCAAAGCGTTGCAGTCCATTGGCAGTCCCTACCCAAATAAATCCCTTTTCATCCTGGTAAATACTGCTTACTACATTACTGGAAAGGCCGATACCATCATCGGTTGTAAACCGGTTGAAAGTAAAACTTTGTGCAAAACTAAGTTTGCAAATAATTGACATCAGGAATATAAAAGAGGCAGTTCTCATATTTGCTTTACAAATCTAATAATTGTACTGATTGAATGTATACTAAAAAAAAGACTCAATAATAAAAAAGCCTGGCTATATAAAAACCAGGTCTTTTGTAATTATAGTGCCATACTTTTAAATTATGGCAGGTAGTAATTGTTAACCATTCAGCATTTTGCTTCTGCCAGGCAAAATAAAATCCCTTTTATTTACTTCTTAATACACAAGGAATAAATACCAATGTTTTTTTATTAAAAAGCCTTACCGCCTAATGATCTTACCGCTTCCGCTTACCTGTGTTTCAACCGTTGTCGGATTACCCAGGTAAAAAATACTGCCCGAACCCACAATGGTAGCTTTTAGTTTAATATTAGCCTTTAATTCAATGTTGCCTGAACCTGAAATATGAGCATTTGCCTCTTCTACTTTTGTACTACCGGCATCAATACCCCCGGATCCATTGATGGAATAAGAAGCGGTATTGTACTGGCTATTTCCTATAAAAATATATCCTGACCCATTGATAGATGCAGTTAGATTAATATTTATAAAATTTCCCGCCTGCATTTTCCCTGATCCGTTAATACGCAAACCGGATAAAGCCGGGAGGGTAACTATTGCTTTTATATTATTGTTCTTTGCATCGTACACATTGGCTTAAATTGCAAATACAAGGTATTACCTGTCATCCTGGTGTCATAAATGGGTAGCAGATTTTGGTATCCCGTCAGCGTAACATTATATGCTACACCATAATTAATGATAGCTTCCCCACTTCCTCCCAGCTCAACATTGGTAAATACCGGCAAAGCCCGCGTTTCGGTAATGATAGCGCCCCCACCCCTGACGGTTTCTTTATTACAGGAACTAAATAATGTCATACTGCATACCAGTACTATTAAAATTCTTTTCATAACCGATTTTTTTTATTTATCATTTATATGTATCAACACAAAAGTATCCGAATAACATCTTACGGGAAACCGCATAAATGGGTGAAGTGTACATCCATGCGAATGAATTGATACTATACGACAAATCATTTTTTAAAGTTTACCGCTTATTCACTACTACAATAAATGTTGAAACAAGCTTCCATTCCCGGAAGTAGCATCCATGTAAAATCGAATTGCCCGGCAGATTGTTATAATTGGATTCAAATCAGGTGAGGATAATGAATGATAAAGCAGTTGATAGTTGACCGGATGATTGAAAGGATTTATAAAAACCCAGGTTTCAAAAAAGAGGCAACTCCATACCCAAACATATTTATGTGATACACTTGTAAGCTGCAACATGATAAACGGCAATATCCGCGGATGAGTTGCTTTCTATAATTACGCTTCTTTTATTCAACATAAACAAGTGTATTTTTTTCACATGGTCATGCGATTGTGAACCGAAATTTTTCGAAGCAAATTTGTGTTATAAAAACTATAACAGTTGCAACAGCAACACAAATAAAAAACAACATGAAAAAATTAATCGCAATGGCTATTACCATTTTAATTACAGCATCTATTGCAGCATTTGCATCAGAAAAAAAACCAACGTTCATTATCTCCAAACAATTCAACTACCAGATGTCTTTTAGCAGGATTGTTGTAGGGAATGGCATTGATCTGCAGTTAACAGAATGCAGCGATAAAATTATTGTTATAACGGGCGAAAATGTCGACGTTGAAAAACTGGAATGGAAAATTAAAGGGGATGTCCTTTACCTGGGTTGCAAAAAAGGGTCTTTAAGAAACAAGGTGAAGGTTAAAATTGACGTAGCCCATTTAAAGGAAATTATTGTGAAAGGTAAATCAACCATACATTCTGTGGGCGCATTGCATTCTTCAAACTTATACGTGTATATGGCAGAAGATTGTTTTGTGTCAATCAAAAATATTGGTCAAATTTTTGTAATAAATGGATTTGACACTGAGGTTGATATAAAAAGAATGGTCGGAGAAGTAGTGGTTTCAAATTGGTAAGATAGGGATTGTGGAATGGTCAAGGTCATACCCTACCGTATGACCTTTTAAAAAATTTCCTCTTTCCTGCAAAGCCGATGTACGAGGTTGCATATAAATCGTTCGGGTTTTTACAATTCCTGTTATTCCTTTTGCAATTCATACGACAAATAAAGCATCCCAACCATGTACACTATATTTAAAAACTTTAAGCCAATACATTTGTTAAACCAATCGCTGAGTTAAAAGTCAATATCACCGTATTTAGCATTAACAGACAAAATGAAGATTTCGGAATTCAGATTTTTCACATCAATATGTGATTGCAGAGATGGTGTTAATATCTCATCTTTGAGATTCCCAATATAAAAAATATTGCATTCAATAAAACTAAAACAACATTATCATGGAAAAGAAATTAATGAGCTTTATGGACTATTTTTTTACCGTCCTGTTATACCTGTCTGGGGAAGAGGTTTCTGAAAAAGCGCCGATCAATCACATATTATAACTGCTGAAAATTTCAGATCATTTCAATAACTGTCATTTTATTGAATGATTCAATAAAAGCAATCAATGTGCTTTCAGTATTGGCGGACTACTTTCTATCATGTATTATATCTGAACAAACTACCAGATCAAACAAGTTATACCGGTGACAAAACGCACACATTTATATGGCCTTGTGTTCCCAATGTATGCGGAACAATTTCAATGTTCATTTCGAAGTCGTCCATTCACCCACAACACAATTTTAATTAAATAGAACAGCAAATCGCAACAGCAAAGCTATTGACGCCTGCATACTTGTGGCTTCGGTTTGTGCAGGCTTACGCATTAGCACAAAAAAAAGCCCCGGCAATTAACCGGGACTACCTGTATCTTGAATTAAAAAAGCATTTTTAACAGTTACGACTACACATCTATTTTAGCATATTTTGCATGGGTCTCAATAAACTCCCTTCTTGGCGGTACTTCATCTCCCATCAACATACTAAATACCAAATCAGCCTCAGCAGAACTTTGAATGGTAACCTGTTTTAAGGTCCTGGTGGCAGGATTCATAGTTGTTTCCCACAGTTGTTCAGCATTCATTTCACCTAAACCTTTGTAACGTTGGGTAGTTACACTGTCATCCTTTCCTTGTCCGAATTTTGCTATCAGCACTTTACGTTCTGCATCAGTCCATGCGTAATCCTGGTCCTTTCCTTTTTTAACAAGATATAATGGTGGCTGGGCTATATAAACGTAACCCTGCTCTACCAGTTCTTTCATGTACCTGAAAATGAAAGTTAATATTAGTGTGGCAATATGGCTTCCATCCACATCGGCATCAGTCATTATAATCAGCTTGTGATACCGTAGTTTAGAAAGATCGAGTGCTTTGGGATCTTCAGGTGTGCCAATTTTTACTCCCAATGCAGTAAACATATTCCTGATTTCCTCATTGTCGTATATTTTATGTTCCATTGCCTTTTCCACATTCAATATCTTACCTCTCAAAGGAAGAATTGCCTGGTAACTTCTGTCCCTTCCCTGCTTGGCTGTGCCACCAGCAGAGTCTCCTTCCACCAGGTATAGCTCACAACGGTTTGGATCTTTATCGCTGCAATCAGCCAGTTTACCGGGTAATCCGCCCCCGGTGAGTACACTTTTACGTTGTACCATTTCTCTTGCCCTCTTGGCCGCCGCCCTTGCCTGTGCTGCAAGGATTACTTTTTGAATGATGGTTTTAGCATCTTTTGGGTTTTCTTCCAGGTAGGCGTTCAACACACGGCTCAAAGTACTGTCTACCACCCCCATTACTTCATTGTTTCCCAGTTTGGTTTTTGTTTGTCCCTCAAACTGTGGCTCGGGTACTTTTACTGATATAATCGCACTCAATCCTTCCCTGAAATCGTCCCCCTCAATTTCTACCTTTGCCTTCTCAAACATTCCTTCCTTCTCGCCATAGCTTTTAAATACCCTGGTGATGGATCGGCGGAAACCCGCCACATGTGTACCACCTTCAATGGTATTGATATTATTTACATAACTAAAAAGATGTTCCTGGTAGCCGGTATTATAAATCATGGCTACCTCTACTGTTACATTACTGGAGGTATCATAACCATCGCAATAAATTACGGTTGGCAATAATGGGTTTCGGTTGGCATTCTTATCCAGCATTTCTACAAATTCCACAATTCCACCCTCGCTGTAAAAAGTTTTTGTGTACGATTTTCCGCTCTCATCTAAGTCCCTGAGGTCATTGATGATAATGGTTATCTTCCTGTTCAAAAAAGCCAGTTCTCTCAGGCGGCCTTCCAGTATCTCGCGGTTATAAATACCTGATGTAAAAATGGTAAGGTCGGGCCAAAACTGCACGGTGGTGCCATGTGTTTCAGATTCACCGGTTTCCCTTACAGGATATTTAGGTACCCCTTTTGAATATTCCTGTTCAAATGATTTTCCATCCCTGTTTACGGTTACGTGCAATTTACTACTCAATGCATTCACGCAACTTACCCCTACACCATGTAAACCACCCGAAACTTTATAGGAATCCTTATCAAATTTACCGCCCGCATGTAAAACAGTCATCACCACTTCTAAGGCACTTCGGTTTTCTTTTGTATGCAATCCAGTCGGAATACCACGTCCGTCATCGGCAACAGTGATAGAGTTATCTTCATTAATGGTAACTATGATATTGCTGCAATAACCTGCCAGCGCTTCATCAATGGAGTTATCCACTACTTCGTACACAAGGTGATGCAATCCCTTAACGCCGATATCGCCAATGTACATGGCAGGACGTTTGCGAACTGCTTCTAAACCTTCTAAAACCTGGATACTGTCGGCGCCATATCCGTGAATGTCGGGGAGAACTGCTTCTTCAATTTCTGTACTCATATTTTTGGGCAAATTCACTTTAAAATTATCAATATCTATATTCGTGCAAATATAAGGAAAATCAAGGGTTTAAGGCAATTAAGAGCCGCCTTATTTACGGATTTATTTCAACATTGATTTTCACAAAAACAGAAGCGTAAATACCAGAAAAATGACAGTATGTAACAAAAAAGGATGACGAGCCAACTACCAAACTGATTTTGCCATTTTTATGTCATAATTAAACCAATTGATATCTGCCGCCATTGGAGATACTATTTTATTAGCCTTATTCCTGTATATTTGTATCGAAAGTTATCAATGAATCAGGTAAAAAACATATTGGAAATTGCGCAAAAGCAACCGCTCCTGTATAATGAGTTGGATGTATTGCAGGATATTGACCGGTCGGTTCCGGGTTCGGTTCACTATGCTATAAAGCGGTACAAAAAACTACCGCAATGGAGTATTGAAGATACCGGTATTCTGGAATACCATTATGAAAAAAACAATGCTGATGCCAATTATCTTGAACTAAAATTTTGCATTTCGGGCAATGTATATTGTCGTCAAAAGCAAACGGAGTGTGATATGTGTAAATTTAATGCTTCGAAGACCTGTGTTGAAAAGGTAGAAAGTGTGGATGTGCTAAGCTTTAGTTTTAAGCCTTCCTATCTTACTCAGTTTGTAAAAGGGAAAAAACAGCTCAATATCTCTGATGAAGTGCTGTCTTTTTCACATAACACTTCTTTTTCAAAACAATTACCCCTTTGCGGTAAAACCAGGAAAGCCATTGAGGCGTTGCTGAATCATACTTATACCGATACCCTTGAAAATATATTTGTAAATGCCCAAACACAAATATTGCTATTGTATAGTATGGATTGTATGCTGGGAGATAAAGAAGAAGTTTTTACCTGTAAGTTCCTTGCCAATGCCGATGACCGTGAAAAGATAACAAAAGCAAGGGAAGTATTATTGCAACATATCGGCGAACCCTTAACGATCAAGGAATTAAGCCGGAAAGTAGCCATTAATGAATGCTATTTAAAAAAAGGTTTCAAAGAGTTATTTGGAACTACCATCTTTGATTTCTATCAAAGCCAGCGAATGGAACATGCAAAATACCTTTTATACGAAAAAGGCCTTAGTGTAACTGAAGTATCATTGCTTCTTGGTTATTCCTCTATTTCTCATTTTAGCACCGCTTTCAAAAAACACACCGGCATTAAGCCTTGTGAATTACTGCTCAGGTAAATCCTTTCCTTTTTGCGTAAACTGAACTCCCATTTATGTAAGCACCTGAAATGATGGTTAAGTTTTCTTTGCATTAATAATAAATAGTTCAAATTTTAACTCATGTTTCATTTTATATATATCAAAACCAGTATTAATTATCCCTTTGTTGTGTATCGCATTCATTACAAAATCTCAAACCAAACTTTCCGGAAAAATCGTAACTAAAGGCGGCTCCCCTGTGGCCAATGTAAATATTATAATCAGAGAACTTTAGAAATTCAATATCAGCGATTCAATTGGCTTATTCAAAATAACTAAAATTGCTCATGTTTACCCTGGAAAGTTTTCTGCCAGGAGATATAACTTTTCGAGGAGCAATATGTTTAAGAATGTCTCACTGATAAATACTAGCACAATGCCGGAAATTAGTTCGCTCGAAAAAGTAGAAATATTAAAAGGAAGTGCTGCCATTCTCTACGGCAATGTGGCTCCCGGTGGAATTATCAATATGGTCACCAAACACTACAGCCGATAATTCAGTGGGCTACACTCATAAAAAATGTCTCTGATGGTAAAGGGTTCAAATCTTTTTAATACCTACAATTATTATGTACACGAAAATTATAGTATCAATTCAATTGCTCTCCGGCAATATATTAGTACGATTGCTTTAAAATTCTAATTACATTTAGCAAAATTTCAACTAGCCACCACTATGTGTGGCCAGTTGAATAAAACGTAAAATCAGCAAATTGAAAACCCTTTTTAGAAGAATACATCTTTACCTGGCTTTTGGAGCAGGATTGGTTATTATGACTACCTGTTTTACCGGCGCGGTATTGGTTTTTGATGAAGAATTACAACACCTATTTCACAAAGAAAGATATTTTGTACAGCCCGGATTGGCGGCCAGGCCAATTGAAGAAATTATTTCATCCCTGGAGAAGAAAGAACCAGCCGCACTTATTAACGTATTAAAGATCTATACTGACAGCAGCCGAACCATTGAGGTATCTTACACACTTATTAAGGATGAGGGCATAAAAACAGGGCAATCCAGCCAATTAAAAGTAGTACCGTCAAAAATAAAACAAGGGGCAAAAGACAATATCCGGTTGATTGCTTTTGTAAACCCTTATACGACAGAAGTCATTGAAATATATAATCACCGGGATAGCTTTTTCTCTACAATGATGTCACTTCACAGAAGACTTTTAGGGGGCGATACCGGAAAGTTGATTGTGGGTATTTGCACCTTGATTTTCCTTTTCATACTGTTTACCGGCATTATTTTGTGGTGGCCCAAAAACCGTAATATATTGGAGCAGCGCCTTAAAATGAAGTGGAAAGGAGGGTGGAAAAGAGTAAATCATGACCTGCATATTGTATTTGGATTTTATTCGGCCCTATTTCTTTTCATACTTGCCTTTACAGGGTTGGGCTGGTCATTTGCCTGGTTTAATAAAGGAATTTATAAAGTGACCAACTCATCTATGCAACAACCCAAACCTCCCGCTGTAGTATCCTTGCCAAATGCCCAAACGCTCTCTTTTGATGAAGTACTTCAATGCATTAAGTCAAAGGTGAATTCAGTTAAATATTATAATATATCAGCACCAAAAGATTCGATTTCTCCCTATACCATTTCGGTGTTGCCATTTAAAGCCAGTCATGAGTCTGCGGTTGATTTCTATTATGTAAACAGGTACGAACCTGTTATCATGCAATATCTGCAATATGGCGACCGAAACCTTGGGCAGCGGGTACGAACTATTTTTAAACCGATTCATACGGCGGCTATTTGGGGTACCCCATCCAAAATTATTGGATTAATTGTTTGTATTTTAGGAGTCATTTTCCCGGTTACTGGTTATATAATGTGGTGGCAACGAATCAATAAGGCATCAAATAGAAAAGTAAAACAGAACAACGCTTCAAATAAACTCCATGAAAAAACGAAGGCCTGCTGAAATATTCAACAAGCCTTATTGTTTGCCAGAAATAGATAGAAAGGAATTCAGTTTTTAAAGAACCTTGTTAATTCCTAATTAATTGGAATTGGTTTTAAAAGGATGATGGATCACTTCTGATTAGGTGGTTATTCAATAAAATTCAGATTTAAAACGGGACATAAGGATTTATAATGAGATAGTTGAAATAAAAAGTGACGGGAGTAGGAATACCCCCGTCTTTACCCTAATAAAACCCTAAACCAGCAAAGATTTTGCGACATAATCACTTTCACTTTGCAAATATTTTAAATGGACTTACTCAAATAACGATGAAAAAGAAAACTGTTTAATTTGAGCGGTAGAGTTTTTTAAGGCTAAAATTAAAATCAAATTAGTATGTAGTTAAATAATTAGAATAAATAAATAAGGCATCAAGCCGGTACAGGATTACAATTACCAGATTTACATTTTAAAGACCAATATTATGCCAAATGGGAAATATGTGGAAAACTTAAAAAATTAATTTTTACCCCGACTACGACTCTGTATTTTGATATTATTCAAACACCCGATTTTACTACCTTTGCACACATTTTAGACTACTGACAGTAATATTACTATGAGCGATAAATATAAAGAATACCAGCAATTGGATTTACCGGGTATTGGCAATGAAGTGTTAGACAAATGGAAGGAAAACCAGGCATTTGAAAAAAGTGTATCCCTTAGGGAAGGCCAGCCGCCCTTTGTATTTTATGAAGGACCCCCAAGTGCCAATGGTATGCCCGGTATTCATCACGTTATTTCCCGTACTTTAAAAGACCTGGTTTGCAGGTACAAAACCATGCAAGGCTTCCAGGTAAAACGGAAGGGTGGCTGGGACACACACGGCTTACCGGTAGAATTGGGCGTTGAAAAACTGTTGGAAATTACAAAAGAAGACATCGGAAAAAAAATATCGATAGCCGAATATAATGCAACCTGTCGTAAAGAAGTATTGAAATTTAAGGATAAATGGGATGACATCACCAATAAAATGGGCTATTGGGTTGATTTAAACAATCCCTATGTAACTTTTGAAAATAACTATGTTGAAACGCTTTGGTGGATACTGAGCGAACTGTATAAAAAAGGATACTTATACGAAAGCGTGAGTATTCAACCTTACTCACCTGCAGCCGGCACCGGGCTAAGTTCGCATGAGTTGAATCAACCCGGTACCTATAAAGATGTAAAGGATACCAGCGCAACAGTGATGTTCAGCCTCCCCAACCCCTCCGAAAGAGGGGCTTTAGTGCACCCTGCCACAGGTAAGATCTTTTCGTCCACTGCAGATTATCCCGCTACAGAGCGGGAAGTTTTCTTTTTAGCATGGACGACAACCCCCTGGACTCTTCCTTCTAACCTTGGTTTAACGGTAGGGCCAAACATTGATTATGTGCTTGTAAAAACTTTTAACCCCTATACCCATTTACCCATCAATGTAATATTGGCCAAAAGTTTGGTTTCAAAATATTTTAAACCCGAATCGGAAAATGGAGATTTTGATGAGTATAAAGAGAATAGCAAAGTTTTGCCCTGGAGAATACTTCTTGAATTAAAGGGAAAAGAATTGGAAGGAATTACTTACGAACAATTACTTCCGTGTGAATCAAATACCATTGAAAATATCCGGGAAATTACACCGGAGGCAGTCCCTTTTAAAATAATAACGGGTGATTTTGTAACTACGGAAGATGGTACCGGTATAGTTCATACCGCTCCAGCCTTTGGCGCTGATGATTATAAAATAGGAAAGAAAAATAACCTGGGCATATTAACCCTGGTAGATAAGCAAGGCAAATTTGTAGAGGGAACGGGTGAATTTAGTGGCCGTTATGTAAAAGACTACAAGGATGAAAAAGATTATGTAGATGTAAACATAGATATCAGCGTTAAGCTGAAAAAGGAAAACCGGGCGTTTAAGGTAGAAAAGTACGAACACAGTTACCCCCATTGCTGGCGAACCGATAAACCAATCATTTATTATCCTTTGGATGCGTGGTTCATTAAAACAACCTCGGTAAAAGACAGAATGGTTGAACTGAATAAAACAATTAACTGGAAACCTGCTGCTACCGGCACTGGCCGGTTTGGTAACTGGCTGGAAAATATGGTGGATTGGAACCTGAGCCGCAGCCGCTTTTGGGGCACACCCCTTCCAATTTGGAAAAGCGTGGATGCTAATGGTAATTTTATTGATGAAAAGGATGGAGGAGAACAGTTATGTATCAGCTCAATTGATGAACTAAATAAAGAAATTAAGAAAGCCGGCGAATTGTTAGGAGGCGATACTAATAAAAACTATTTGCATGAAGGCATTCTTGATCTGCACAAACCTTATGTAGATGACATTATATTAGTAAGCCCGAAAGGGCTTCCAATGAAACGTGTATCTGACCTGGTAGATGTTTGGTTTGATAGCGGGGCGATGCCCTATGCCCAATGGGGATTACCAGATACCAGTTCCAATGAGTTTGGCCCGTTAAATACCGAAAACTTTTGGCAGTACCATGCCGCCTCAGCCAATTCACCACTCCATGGCAAAGGAGCAACCGGGGCATTTCCTGCCGACTTCATCGCCGAAGGAGTTGATCAAACCAGGGGTTGGTTTTATACCCTACATGCATTGGGCGTATTGTTATTTGACAGTGTGGCTTACAAAACCGTTGTGAGCAATGGCCTGGTATTGGACAAGAAAGGTAATAAAATGAGCAAGCGTACAGGAAATGTGATAGATCCATTTACAACAATCGATACCTTTGGATCTGATGCCACCCGCTGGTACCTGATTACCAATGCATCGCCATGGGATAGTTTAAAATTTGACAATGAAGGTATTAAAGAAGTACAACGAAAGTTTTTTGGCACCTTATATAATACCTACCAGTTTTTTGCCCTATACGCCAATGTGGATGGTTTTGCTTTTAAAGAAGCCTATATCCCGGTGAAAGAAAGGCCCGAAATAGACCAATGGATATTGTCATCGCTGAATACATTGATAAATTCAGTACGCCAAAGCATGGATGAATATGAACCTACGCAGGCAGGCCGTGCGATCGAAGATTTTGTAGATGCACATTTAAGCAACTGGTATGTACGTCTTTGCCGTCGTCGTTTTTGGAAAGGCGAATATGAGCAGGATAAAATTGCTGCGTATCAAACTTTATATGAATGTCTTGAAACATTGACCCTCCTGATGGCACCCATTGCTCCTTTCTTCGCGGATTGGTTATTTCTTAATTTAAACGATATTACTGGTCGCTTTTCCAGCGAATCGCTACATCATGTTGATTTTCCTGTTGTAGATGAAGCGGTTATAGATGCAGACCTTGAAATAAGGATGCAACTGGCGCAGGATGCATCATCTTTAATACTGTCGTTACGCAAAAAGGTAAATATCAAAGTTCGTCAACCGTTGCAAAAGGTTTTTATTCCTGCAATGGATGCAGAAATGGCATCCAGGATAAAAAGAGTGGAAGAAATCATAAAAGCAGAAACCAATATAAAGGAAGTAGATGTTTTAGGTGCTGAAAATGACTTCATCCAAAAAAAGGCGAAGGCCAATTTTAAAACACTGGGCAAAAAACTCGGAGCAAGAATGAAGTGGGCGGCTGATGTAATAAGTAATTTCAGCAATACAACTATCGACAGAGTGTTGGAAGGTGAATATTTACTAAACCCTGATTACCAGGCAAAAAATGAAGAACCAGTTATCATATCGAATGAAGACCTGGAGGTTTCCACCGATGAAATCACGGGATATGAAGTAGCCAATAAGGGTGCATTGACTGTAGCTTTGGATATAACTATCACCGATAATTTGAAAAAAGAGGGTGATGCCCGTGAATTTGTGAATAAAATTCAGAATATCCGTAAAGACAGTGGTTTTGAATTAACAGACAGAATAAATGTATCAGTGGTGGAAAATGCAGGTTTGCAACATTCTTTAAATCAATATAAAGATTATATTTGCGCCGAAATTCTGGCAGATTCGCTTGCTTTTTATCCCTTTTTAAACGAGGGCACCGAAATTGAGGTGAATAATGCCATATTAAAAGTGAACGTACTTAAAAAAGCAGAGTAGTATGGCTACAAAAAAGCAAGTTCCGTCAAAAGCAGGAAAAGCAGCGGTAAAACCTGCTGCAAAAAAAATAGCTAGTGCCACTAAACCCGTAACCAAAAAAGTTGTTAAGGCTATTAAAGTTGCACCTTCAAAAAAAATAGCTCCTAAAAAGGTTGTAATACCTGTCGGGAAAAAGGTTGCAGAGCCTGCTCCCAAAAAAGTAACAGTTAAGTCTGTACCCAAAAAAGCACTTGCCAAACCTGTACAAAAAAATCAGGTAGTAAACCCAACCAGCAAAAAAGTAACCACACCAGTTTCTAAACCAGTAAACCCTTTAACTAAAAACACACCTAAAAAAGTAACTCAGGCTAAAAAAATAGTTAAACCCATTACAAAGCAAGCAACAAAAGAACCGGTAGCGGTAAATAAAATTCTTATTAAAGCTGTCAATCCAGCTCCAAAAATTATGGCAAAAAAAGAAGAAATTAAAAGCCCGGCAGCAAATGCTGCCAGTGAAAAAGCAGTTACGGCCAAGCCTGCTGCTGAAGTAAAAGCAAAAGACATTAAAGTTCCTGCGCCAAAACCCGTTGTAATTCCGAAAATAGCCACTAAAACGGTGCGTAAATACCAACCGGACTTTACAAAGTCTGTTTTGGATAAAACGCAAAGGGACCCGGGTGCTCCGTCGCAACGCTACAGTGACTCGGAATTGCAGGAGTTCAGGGAGTTAATTCAAAGGAAACTGGAGGCAGCTAAGAAAGAATTGGCATACCTGCATGGTTTAATTACCCGCAAAGACGAAATGGGTGGAGATGAAGGTGACAACAGGTATATGACCATGGAAGATGGTAGCCTCAGCATGGAAAGGGAACAGTTGAGCCAAATGGCAAGCCGCCAGATCACTTTTATTGACCATCTCGAAAAAGCGGTGATGCGTATCGAGAACAAAACATACGGAATTTGCAGAGTTACAGGTAAGTTAATAGACAAGGCTCGTTTGCGGGCAGTGCCGCATGCTACACTCAGCATTGAAGCCAAGATGGGTTCAGGTAAATAATAGTTTTCCTTTGTACAGGAAAATAACTTTGGAATTAATAAAAAAAGAGAATGAATGATCATTCTCTTTTTTATTAGCAGCTACTAATCGCTTTATATAAAATATCTCATACCAAATGTTTAAAAAGTTAAGGACCGTAATTTATCATACCGACAATTTGCAAAAAGCAAGAGATTGGTACACCAACATAACTGGGATTCAGCCCTATTTTGACGAACCATTTTACGTTGGGTTTGATATCAATGGTTTTGAACTGGGGTTGGATCCGGATATGGATGGTATTGAAAAAGGGAACCAATCAGTAGCTTTTTGGGCAGTGGATAAAATAGAAGAATGCGTTAAAAAATTATTGGAAAACGGTGCAGTGCTGAAAGATGAAGTGAAAGAAGTTGGCGGAGGAATAAAAGTAGGGATTATTACCGATCCATTCGGCAACACGCTTGGCTTAATAGAAGGAGCTTAATTACACATTAATGTTCTGCAATTCAACTAAAGTAACGAGCGTATTTTTATCGCAACCAAATGCTAAAAACTTACATTTGCGTTCTTTCAATTATTTATGCAACTTATTCCTGTAAAAGACAATATTACCGCCACTCAATTCCTCCGTGTAGCGGTTGAATTATATAAAAATGATCCCAACTGGATCCGCCCGCTGGATAAAGACATCAACGAAGTTTTTGATCCAAAAAAAAACAAGGCATTCCGCTTTGGTGAAGCAGAGCGCTGGATACTGAGAAATGATAAAGGAGAATTAATAGGCCGCATCGCCGCATTTGTATACAAAAAATATAAAAGCAAAGGCGATGATGTACCCGTAGGCGGTATTGGCTTTTTTGAATGCATTAATAGCCAGCAGGCCGCCGACCTGATGATCGACAATGCAAAACACTGGTTGATTCAAAAAGGAATGGAAGCCATGGACGGGCCTATCAATTTTGGAGAAAGAGACAAATGGTGGGGACTTGTAACAAAAGGTTTTGATGAACCTTTGTATTGCATGAATTATAATCCTCCCTATTATGTGGATTTGTTTGAAAATTATGGGTTTAAGCTTTTTTTTAACCAGGTTTGTTTTGGCCTTCATCCAAAGGCACCGCTGGAAAAAAAGATTCATGACAGGCATGCCGTTTACGACAATAATCCTGACTTTTCCTCTAAACATATTAAAAAAGACCAGCTCGAAAAATTTGCCAATGACTTTACCACTATTTACAATAGAGCCTGGGCCGGCCACGGTGGTTTAAAACAGATGGCTAAAGAACAGGTACTGTTGCTTTTTAATAAGATGAAACCGGTAATGGATGAAAAATTGATTTGGTTTGCCTACCATAAGGAGGAACCCATTGCCATGTTTGTGAATATCCCCGATTTGAACCAGTGGTTTAAACATCTCAAGGGCCAATTCGACTTATATCATAAACTTAAATTCTTATGGATCAAAAAATTTAAGCCCAATAAAAAATTCAGCGGTGTTGTATTTGGAGTGGTACCCGAATGGCAGGGTAAGGGTATAGATGCCTATGTTATTGGTGAATCTGCCAAAGTGATACAGCAACCCAATGTACATTACACAGCTTATGAAATGCAATGGATCGGAGATTTCAACCCAAAAATGATTAATGTTGCAGAAAGCCTGGGAGAAACCTTTAGAAGCAAAAACCTGGTCACTTACCGTTATTTATTCGACCAGACAAAAGAATTTAAAAGACATCCGATATTAGATTAATATCCAAAATCAGGAATTTGTGAATTATGAATTTTAATGCTTTGGCAAGCATTCGTCACCTATATTTTAAACTACTCTTTTGCCCAAAAGAACCAGGTGTTTATTAACTTGCACATATAAGTTCAAACTAAAAATATCCGTCAGCAGGCGGTTTTAATATATGGATAAATTCATAGTATCAGCACGTAAATACCGGCCACAGATATTTTCAACCGTAGTGGGCCAATCGCATATTACCACCACTTTAAAGAATGCAATAAAGAACAACCAACTGGCCCATGCATTTTTATTTTGCGGACCAAGGGGTGTAGGTAAAACTACCTGCGCAAGAATTTTAGCCAAGACCATCAACTGCGAAAATCAAACCAAAGACGGCGAAGCCTGTAATACCTGCAATAGTTGCATTTCCTTTGATGCCGGCACTTCTTTAAACATACATGAACTGGATGCTGCCAGCAACAACTCGGTAGATGATATCAGGAGCTTGGTAGAGCAGGTTCGGTTTGCACCCCAGGCCGGTAAATACAAAGTATATATTGTGGATGAGGTACACATGTTAAGTTCATCGGCTTTTAATGCATTTTTGAAAACGCTTGAAGAGCCTCCTTCTTATGCCATCTTCATATTAGCCACCACAGAAAAACACAAAATTCTTCCTACTATTTTAAGCCGTTGCCAGATATTTGATTTTAAACGCATCACCAATAATGATACAGTAGAGCATCTGCAGGAAATATGTGAAAAAGAAGCCATCACGGCGGAAAAAACAGCCCTTCATGTAATTGCTCAAAAAAGCGAAGGCTGCATGAGAGATTCACTGAGCATTTTAGATAAAATAGTAAGTTTTACAAATGGGGCCGTTACCTATCAAAATACGCTGGAACACCTGAATATTTTAGATGAGGATTATTATTTCAAAATGCTCGATTATGTACAGCAGCAGGATTTAAGCAGTGCCTTATTAATGTTTGATGAAATTAACCGTAAAGGCTTTGAGGGTGACCTGGTATTAAATGGGTTTGCTGAATTTCTACGTAACCTGCTGGTTAGCCGCGATGCCAAAGTTGCCATGCTGCTTGAAGTGGCTGAAGATTTTAAACAAAAGTATTTACAGACAGCACAAAAAATTGCACCGGCTTTTACAATAAGCGCATTAAATATTTTAAACGAAGCGGAGATCAATTATAAACAAGCCCGTAATAAGCGCTTACATGTAGAGCTAACCATCATCAAACTAAGTTATTTGCAGCAGGCATTGGAACTGGTAAACAATGATGGCATTGTAAGTAAAAAAAAACTAATTGATGGTGCAAAAACGGTAGCTTTTAGATCAATTCCCATTGTTAGAGTAACCGGTTCTGCATCTATACCTTCGTTAACAGAGCAGGTGAGGCCAACGCACGCATCAGCTTCAGCAAAACTTATTATAGAACAACCGGAAACAGGTATCAATAAAACGATTAATTACCAACCTGCTGACACCCTACACTCAACCATTGGAAAAACAGAGGGTAAACTTCCCATTTCTTCTTCCGAGGTAAAAACATCATTGGGTTCGCTGATGAGTATCCGTAAAAAAATAACCCAGAAAAATAATGAAGGTGGAACTGAAATAAAACCTTTAACTGAAGAAGAATTACATGCGGCCTGGGGTTTGTTCGTAGAAAAGCTAAGGGGGAAAAGTAATTTCTCGGCTGTTACTAATTTTAGAGCCGCAGAATTAAAAATAATAGATCAAAATACCATCGAGATCATTACCCAGGGAGATATTCACAAAGCTTTTATTGAGGTAGAAAGAACAGACCTGATAACTCATTTGCAGGAGTATTTTAATAACCGCACCCTTATCTACCAGTTAACGATCGTTGAAAAAGAAGAACAGGAGGTCGTGAGCGAAAAACCATTAACCAGGAAAGAACAATACTTCAAAATAATTGAAGAATATCCATTGGTAAAGGAACTAAGGGAAAAATTGAAGCTGGAACTGGAATAAAGGGGATATGAATATTCAATAGTGGAAAGCGAATTCCAACCAAATACATGCCCCCACATTTCGATATACATTATAGTAGTATTTAATCTTAAGTTCGGCACCTCGCTCCGATAGTAGATGTATTTATCTCCTAAAATGGCTTTATGTTGGAAAATTTTCCATCCAATTAAAGAAGACATAAATCACCAACCCATTACTTCAGGGAATGTTATTTTTCATAGCTCAAGATGCCGATTATTTGTTTTCAAAAACTATAATTAAATGAGCGGTAAGAATAGGGCAGCTATTTGCCTTTTTTGCATTAATTTCGACTTCCATTTTAAAACAATAGAAATTATCAATTATGGCAGAAGTGATTCGCATGCCCCGTATGAGTGATACGATGACAGAAGGTGTGATTGTAGAGTGGCATAAAAAAGTGGGTGACAAAGTAAAATCCGGTGATTTGTTAGCTGAAGTAGAAACCGATAAAGCCACCATGGAACTGGAAAGTTATAATGATGGCACTTTATTATATATTGGTGTAGAAAAAGGAAAACCGGCCCAGGTAGACGGGATACTTGCGGTAATTGGTAAGGATGGCGAAGATTATAAAGCGGCACTGGATGCTGCAGGAAGCGCAACACCGGCAGCTAAATCAGAAGCGGAACCGGCACCAGCTGTTGAAGAAGCCACCCAACCTAAAGAAACGGCCCCTGCAGCAACAAGTTCAACACCGGCTAAAGTGGAATTACCTGCTGGTGCAAAGGAAATACGTATGCCATTGCTGAGTGATACTATGACTGAAGGAAAGATTGTAGCATGGAATAAAAAAGTAGGTGATGTTGTAAAAAGTGATGACGTACTCGCTGATGTGGAAACTGATAAAGCAACTATGGAAGTGGTAGGATATGAAGAAGGCACCCTTTTATATATAGGCGTTGAAGCCGGTAGTGCAGCAAAAATAAATGAGATTATTGCTATTGTAGGAAAACCAGGTACTGATGTAAGTGCTTATATTGCTGCAGAAAAAGCTGGCGCAAATGCATTGGCACCGGCAGCAGGTAATCAGCCAACCGCTGAAACTGCAACACCTGAAGAAGCAGCCATTGCACCCGAAGCTGAAGAGGAAGCACCTTCAAATGATAGAATAAAAGCATCCCCCCTTGCAAAGAAATTAGCAGCCGACAAAGGAATCGATTTAAAGAAAGTGAATGGTACCGGCGATAATGGCCGCATCACTAAAAAAGACATTGATAGTTATGTACCGGCCGCTGCACCTGCTGCAAAAGCTGAAACTGCGCCGTCAACTCCGGTAGCCAAAGCTGCGGTAGCCCCTGCATTCATAGCAAACGGAGAGGAAGGATATACCGATACACCGTTAACTCAAATGCGTAAGGTAATTGCCCGACGCCTGGGTGAAAGTAAATTTACTGCTCCGCATTTTTACCTGACCATGGAAATAAACATGGATAATGCCATGACTTCACGGGTAGCCATGAACGAAATTAGTCCGGTAAAGATTTCTTTTAATGACTTGATCATTAAGGCAAGTGCAATAGCATTGCGCCAACATCCTGATGTTAACAGTAGCTGGATGGGTGATTTCATCCGGCACAACCAGCACATTCATATTGGCTCGGCACTGGCACTCCCCGAAGGTTTGATTGTACCGGTAATACGTTTTGCTGATCAGAAAACATTATCACAAATAGCCGCCGAAGCAAAAGAACTGTATGGCAAAGCAAAAGATAAAAAATTACAACCAGCCGAATTCAGCGGCAATACATTTACTATTTCCAATTTGGGTATGATGGACATAGAAGAATTCACCGCCATCATTAATCCTCCGGATAGCGCTATATTAGCTGTAGGTGCCATTAAAGAAAAAGTGGTTAGAAAGGGAGATGGATTTGGTGTTACTAATGTGATGAAACTCACCCTTAGCTGCGATCACCGGAGTGTGGACGGTGCTGTTGGAGCAGCTTTCCTGCAAACATTGAAGAAGTACCTGGAGAACCCGGTTACCATGTTGGTATAAGTTTTTGAACATATTATTGAAGCGCTGGTATTTTACCGGCGCTTTTTTTTGAAATTCCATTTTAAAAAAGAAACGTCTATAAATTTGAACATTACAAATCTACTATTGGAAATAAACATGAAAATTTACTTTCAAATTATTTTGAAAGTTCGAAAACTATGCTAACTTTGAGTAATAAATCAATCAAATGAATCTAACGGAAGCCAAACAACAATTCATCAGTAGCTGGGGAGCCTTTGGAACGCATTGGGGTATTAACCGAACAATGGCTCAGATACATGCACTGCTGATGGTAAGCGCTGACCCGCTTACACAGGATGATGTGATGGAACAGTTGGATGTAAGCCGGGGCAATGTAAACATGAACATTCGTGATCTTATCAGTTGGGGCCTGGTAGACCGGGTAATCCTTTCCGGTGAACGCAAAGAATATTTTACCGCCGAAAAAGATATCTGGAAAGTGGCCACACAAATCATTAAAGAAAGAAAGAAAAGAGAACTGGATCCCATGATGAAATTATTGGCCCAACTGGAAAATATTGACGGTGATAAAAAGGATAAAAATGTGAAACAGTTTACTGATACGATTGGAGGTATCCGCAAGTTTGGCAAACAGGCAGATCAAATGCTTGACATGATGGTGAAGGCAGATGAAAGCTGGTTCTTAGGAGGATTATTAAAAATATTCAAATAGCGCAACCATCCCATGAGGTAAACGATGTGCAGCCGCTTTGCGGCTTTTATTTCAACATATATTTTCAATTATTTCTGAAAGTTTAAAATATACGATTATGAAAGCGTTTAAAACCATTGATCTATTTATTAGTATCTCCTTAATTATTGCCTTTACCCTTTATTGGCTAATCAAACAGGATAGCAGCTTTATGATTGCTTATTTTGTAGTTGGTGGCTGGCAGGCCTGCAGTATGTTGGTGCATGCCTATAATAAATGCCTTACTTATAAAGGAGGTAGCAGGAATATTTACCACCGGGTAACGCTGATAAGCCTGGTTACCCTGCCTCTGGGCTCATTCTGGATACTGTTGTTTGCTGCACCCTTTATGGCTATCTATTACACTTACCTATGCTTTCACGATCTGTATATTAAAATGCAACGGCCGCTTGCGATGCTGAAATAAAACAGTGTATACCCAGTGGCCAGTTTCATTAAATATTATCTGCAAATGAGCATGCAACAGCACAGCTAAAACCACTTTTATGAATAACAAAACAAAGATTATTATTTACGATGATACCTGCCCGCTCTGTGCAGCTTATACCAACGGCTTTGTACAAAGCGAGCTAATTGAAAAAGAAAATAGGATAAAATTCAGTAACATAACACCTGAATTGCTTGCACTGGTAGATATAAAAAGATCCGTTAATGAAATACCAGTTATTGATGTAAACACAAAACAGGTATGGTATGGCATTGATGCCTTGCTGGAAATACTGAGTCAAAAATTACCCTTTATAAAAACTGCGGGTAATATCAAACCAATAAAATGGCTTTTGTTTAAATTGTACAAATTTATTTCCTACAATAGAAGGGTGATTGTTGCAACCAAACAATCTTCAAACAGTTTCGATTGCACTCCTGATTTTAATTTTCGTTACCGGGTTCTGTTCATGATGGTATTTCTAATCTTCAATACAATGTTATTGATACCGCTGCAACAATACCTGTTAAATGCCAGTCTCTTTAGTACAACCACTATCCGGCAATTACAAGCGGCGCATTTAACGCTGGTAGGACTTAATATTATGCTTGCATGTAGTCTCGGTAAAAAAATGGAATTGAATATCTGGGACAGGTAAATATGCTGGCACTAATAGCAATCGCATTCACCATTCCCTTATTACTAATCAATAAATATTTCAATCTGCATAATAACGATATTAACAACTTCTACCTCGGCATGCTCGCAATCGTCATTTTTGGTGAGTACATCAGGCGAATGAAATTTGCCGGCATCATTTCCCAATACCCATTGATCATCTGTATAAATGGTTTGAGCATCACTTCATTTTTACTATACCTGATTCTTTAATATAAAAATTGATTGTATGAAAAATAAAAAGATAGTAATTGCCGGCGGCTCCGGATTTATCGGGCAGGAATTGTGTAATTTTTTTGGTAATGAAAACGAGATCGTTGTTCTTAGCCGGCAGATCCCGGATAAGTCCACCAACACATTTGGTGAAAACAATATCAAAGAAGAAGTTCTTGAAAATATCCGCTTTGTAAAGTGGGATGGGATAAGCCTGGGCAGTTGGGCAACTGAAATAGACGGTTGCAACCTCGTAATAAACCTTGCCGGTAAATCCGTAAACTGTCGTTATACTGAAAAAAATAAAAAAGAAATCTTCAATAGCAGAACCAATGCCACAAAAGTAATCGGGCTGGCTATTCAACAGGCTACCCACCCACCGGCATTGTGGATCAATGCAGCTTCCGCAACCATTTACCCTCATGCTACTGATACTCCGCGTGATGAAAGTTTTACAGATTTCGACAATGACTTTTCAGTGCAGGTTTGCCAGCTTTGGGAAAACACATTTTATGAACAACGGACGCCCTTTACCAGGAAAATAGCTCTGCGAATGGCCATTACCCTGGGAGCGGGCGGTGTAATGATTCCCTATTTTAATTTGTTGAAATTCGCTTTGGGAGGGCAACAAGGTAACGGAAAACAAATGTATAGCTGGGTACATATTACCGATACCTGTAGAATGATTGATTGGATAGAAGCACATAAAGACCTGGAGGGCACTTACAATTGCAGCAGTCCCGAACCGGTCACCAATAAAGTATTCATGCAAACTTTACGCAATACCACCCGGCACATAATAGGATTGCCAGCTTATACCTGGATGCTCAAAATAGGTGCGGCAATAATCGGTACTGAATCAGAACTAATTTTAAAAAGCCGCTGGGTATTACCAACAAAAATTCTTGCGGCCGGCTTTCAATTTATACACCCCTCGTTAGCAAATGCAATACATGATATTGTAGTTAAAACGCCCAGAAAGAAGTATCATTTATTTTAGTATCATTTACCAACAAAAATTAATGGTGTAAATTCGTGTAGTAATCACCTTTATTAATTCGTGCAATTAATGCATTCATAATTCGTGTATAAAAAATTCGGAATAAAAAAATGACTACCCAACCAACTATATTATTTGATGGCGTTTGCAACTTTTGTAATGGCGCAGTAAACTTTGTTATTAAAAGAGATAAGCAATCCCGGATAAAATTTGCAGCGCTGCAAAGTGACAGAGGACAGCAATTATTACAGCATTTTAATTTTTCCACTCATAACTTCAATTCATTCCTGTTTATAGAAGACGGTAAGGTATACACGCAGTCAACGGCGGCATTAAAAGTGTGCAATTATTTACCGGCTTTATGGCCTTTGCTGTATGGCTTCATTATTGTACCAAAATTTATTAGAGATGGTATTTATAACTGGATTGCAAATAACCGGTACAAATGGTTTGGGAAAAAGGATCAGTGCATGATTCCTTCACCGGAGATCAGGGCACGGTTTTTATCCTGACACATCAATTGATTATGCTAATTAAAGACGTTATGAACAAGAAAAAAACGCTGGTAATCGGGGCTACAGCAAACCCTTCGAGGTACAGTTACCTGGCTGTACAGAAATTAATTGCACATGAGCATCCAGTGGTGGCACTTGGAATAAAAAAAGGCTTTATAGGCAACACCGAAATAGAAACGGAAAGAAAACCCTTTGAACATATTGATACAATTACCCTATACATTAATCCAGTTCGCCAAGAGGATTACTACAATTATATATTGTCGCTACAGCCTAAACGAATTATATTTAATCCGGGTACTGAAAATGATGCATTAGTTACACTTGCCCAACAAAAGGGAATCATCGCTATGGAAGCCTGCACGTTAGTTTTACTAAGTACGGGTCAGTATTAATACGATCGCATCGTAGTAATATTTCGCTTTCTTCAAAATATTTGCTTTTATTCTTCATTTTGTGAAATATTTTACGGCCAATGCCGTTTAAATTTTGATATTATCAATTCCCTTTTTTGATACTATTTTAATATCCAAATATTACAACATGAAACACCTTACCACCACATTGTGTATGGTACTGCTTACCCTATTCGCAGCTACCAGTTATTCACAAAAAAAATCATCGAACAAACCCTTTTTGTTTACTAATTTCCCAACTTCCATCACTTGTACCGAAGCACAACTCAACAGCCTGTTTATGGCGGCAAAAGGTCAGTCGGTGAACGTAATCCTTGCAAATAATTTTACGCTCTCCGGGCCGGTAACTAACAACCAGGTAAAGTATAAAAACCTTCAAACAATCATAATAAAATTGCCGGCCTTTGACAATACCTTATTCTCACTTTCGAAACAAACAGATCAAAATAATAATAAAACATTTGTAGGCCGTATTTTGAACCCATTGTATGCCGACGGATTTGAATTACACCGAAATACAGACGGCAATTATTCACTCATTAAAATCGACTTAGAAAAAATTGTAGTAACCTGCAACCAATAGCAACGCAGATAGCAACTTACTGAATCCAACCCTTATTAAAATTAACCCCGGCTAATCACCGGACCTCTTAAATCCATTCCAATGAAGAAGCCATCCAACCCCTTAATGCTCATTCTGGCATTGTTAGTTTCTTTCAATGTGTATAGCATCCCGGTTTTAAACAGCTTTGCCACTGCGTCTGCCACCATTTATCTTGACTTTGACGGCCAAAATGTAAACAGTGCTTACTGGAATAGCGGCACCCCATTCACCTGTGCACCTGCAGGCATGACTGATTTACAAATCACAGAAGTTTTTAACCGTGTATCGGAAGATTATCGCCCGTTTAATATTAACATTACCACCGATGAATCCAAATTCCTGGCAGCTCCTCTTTCGAAAAGGATCAGAATTGTTATAACTCCAACCAGCGGATGGTTTACTGGAGTAGGTGGTGTTTCATTTATAGGTTCATTTAAATGGGGTGATGATACTCCCGCCTTTGTTTTCAGTGACCGGCTTGGACCTAAAAGTTCAAAAATGGTAGCTGAATGTTGTTCACATGAAAGTGGCCATGCGGTTGGCTTATCTCACCAGTCAAAATATGATGGCACTTGCGCACTTACTGCCACATATAATGACGGCAATGGCTCCGGCGAGACAAGTTGGGCGCCTATAATGGGTAATAGTTACTACAGGAATATGAGTGGCTGGAACAATGGGCCTACTCCTTACGGCTGTGCCAATATGCAGGATAATCTGTCCATCATCACCTCATTGAATGGCTTCGGTTACAGAACGGATGATTATGGTGATGACATATATACGATCCCATCACCGGTTACAATTGGTGGTGCAGTTGTACCTGGCATCATTTCTACCAGTTTGGATAAAGACGCTTTTACCTTTACATTATCAAAAAATTCTATCACAACTATAGAAATCATCCCTTATAGTATAGATGCTAATTTGCAGGGAGCCAACCTCGATATAAAAATGTCCTTATACAATTCTTCCAAAACATTAATAAGAACTTTTGACCCCCCAGCCAGCATGCAGGTTATGATGGATACTATTTTAAATATGGGGTCATACTATATTGTAGTGGAAGGTGCAGGAAATAACAATGTAAATGATTATGGGAGTTTAGGATCATACAGCATCAGCTCATCAATAGGCATTGTTTTACCAATAAAAAATGTGGCCCTCACCGGCAGAACAGACAAAAATAAACACCTGCTAAACTGGAATATCACATCCGATGAACCGGTTAAAACCATCGTAGTGGAATCATCAACCGATGGTATATATTTCAACCCGGTATTCACTACCAATGCAAGTGCTACTAATTTTGTTTATTCACCTTTTCAAAATAAGGATCTGTATTACAGGATTAAAGCAACTTCTGCAGAGAATCAATCTGTTTACTCCAATTCTATCCTTTTGAAAGGCATCGTTAAACCAGGAAAACCATTCACAGTATCCACTTTTATTCACGATGAAATCACAGTTAATTCATCTGGTAACTACCAATACCTGGTAATTGATGCAAATGGAAATACAGTCGCCAGGGGTAACGGGCTGGTCGGGTACAACAGCATAAATATGAACAGGATGCCCGGTGGAATGTACATTATACAATTAATAAGCAATAATCAAAAACAGACAGAACGAATTATAAAACAGTAAGGTAGATTCATGTGTAAGTTAAGGGCCAGCGTAAGGGGCTGGTCCTTTTTTTTAAAAGCCCTTTATACCTTTTACTACACGAAAAAAAGTCGTACAGTTAATTAAATCAGTAAACGAAATTCAAATCAGTAAGGTAGATTCATGTGTAAGTTAAAGGGCCAGCGTAAGGGGCTGGTCCTTTTTTATTAAACTGATTACAGGTTCTCCTCAAGGCATTTACCCTTTCATTGAATGCAGGTGCTAACACTAACAGCAAAGTATATCCTCCTTTTTTGGTTTCATATCCTTACCTCATTCTCCTACAAACGGTACATATATCGTTAATTAATCATTACGCATTCAAGAAGACTATTTGTTGCATTCATTATTTCAGTAACTTTAGAAAACCCCATTTTATATGTTATGGAGAAAATTCAATGGTGACCCCATTCAACTACCTATCAAAGCAGCAGTGGAGGACACCATCAAAAGAGAAGCAAAAGCAGGCTTCCATCTAAAAGTATGCATCGGCACCGACAGCCAGGTAAAAGGTAAAGAAACCGAATTTGCTACCGTTATTGTATTTTTAAGAGAAGGCCACGGTGGCTTTATGTTCATTCACAATGAAAAGACTTTGTTGAAGTACAGCATTAAGGAACGTATGCTGGTAGAAGTAGCCAAAAGCATTGAAATTGCTTATGAATTATGTGATCTTTTTACTTTGTATGACGTGGACATGGAAGTACATGCCGACATCAACACCAACCCGCAATTTAAAAGCAATGAAGCATTGCGGGAAGCAATGGGGTATATCCTGGGTATGGGGTTTGCTTTTAAAGCCAAACCAGAAGCTTTTGCCAGCAGCAGTTGTGCTAATAAGGTGGTCAACTAAATAAAACCTGCTTACTTTAAAAGGGAAGTATCAATTTGAATGAATTAATTTTAATTCATCCTGTTCCCCGTCGTCTTCCTGTCTGCCATCCCCAGATACATTTCTTTTATTTAACATTTTTCTTTAAGTGTTCTTTAAGTAATTGCAGAAAACTTACAACAACTTTATTGCACTTGTAATATCTTTGCGCTCCATTCAAAATAATTACACTATGAGCGAAGTAGCACTTACAAAAGGCCAGATACAAACCAATAAGGGTTTGTTATCCTTTGAACTATACGATGATGCGGCACCCATCGCAGTTGCCAATTTTAAAAAATTAATCAGCGAAGGTTTTTATGACGGTCTTACATTTCACAGGGTAATACCCGATTTTATGATACAAGGTGGCTGCCCCAATGGAACAGGTGCCGGTGGACCAGGGTATACCATTCAATGTGAAACCAAAGGGGCCAAACAAGTACATGACCGTGGCGTAATGTCGATGGCACACCGCGGTCCAAATACAGGAGGATCACAATTCTTCATTTGTCACAATCGTTCCAATACCAAACACCTGGATGGCGTGCATAGCTGTTTTGGAAAAATAACGGAAGGGTTGGATTTAATTGATGATATCAGGGGCGGCGATATAATGGAAAAAGTTGTGTTGATCAATTAATAATTTTTTAACCAAAAAAACCATTCACTTGTAATTGTATTATAAGTAAGTGGTTTTTTATTTAGGTGAAATTAAATATACTATCGTGCTAAGTTTACAATGAATTGGCGTACAATTTATTTTATTTGAAACTATGAAAGGCGAATTCGAAATTAATTCATTGTTTATTTCTTAATTCGTGTAATTCGATAGCGATCGGATCGTGCATCTAATTCGTTCTGTCATTTTGAGTTGTACTATACTTAACTTAACGCTAACAATTGTTTCATGAGCTGATTTAAATACCTACCATGAAATCCATTTTATTTTTTATTCTTTTGTATGGAGGTGGCTGCTATGGCCAGGATTCATTTTCCGATAGTATTATTACCCAGTCCTCAT
The DNA here is from genome assembly GCA_038213285.1 of Chitinophagales bacterium. GTDB lineage: Bacteria > Bacteroidota > Bacteroidia > Chitinophagales > Chitinophagaceae > Ferruginibacter. Next base: position 41,896 of record JBBQTL010000006.1, on the reverse strand, counting down.
TACGGCAAAGTGTATTTTTCTTATCACAGGATAGTTTAAAAGGACGACTTACCGGTTCGGCTGGTGCTGAGGTGGCCTCAAAATTTATTGCTTCAAAATTTGATTCGATTGGTTTAATTCCCTTCGAAGGAATACAAAAGTACTTCGACCATTTTACCGCTGACTATCAAAGAAAAAAAATACCAGCCCTAAATGTGATGGCAATGCTTCCTGGAAAAAACAACAATGACAGCCTGGTTATTTTCTCGGCGCATTATGATCACATAGGTCAAAAGGATGATATGCCTTACAACAAGGAATATAATTACAAAGATGATATTTATAACGGGGCCAACGATAATGCAACCGGGGTAGCCGCTTTGCTAGAACTTGCCCGATATTACAAAGCAAAAAACAACAACCGCTACTCAATATGGTTTGTTGCATTTTCAGGTGAAGAAATGGGGATGCTGGGATCATCCTATTTAATGAATAAAACAAATCCCAAAATTGTAAAAGCGGTCATAAATCTTGAAATGCTGGGAAGACCGGCTAGCGGCAAATGTTTTATTGCTTCATTCAGGAACAGGCCGATCGGGAATTTGTTAAATGAATACCTGGAAAAAACCGAGAGGGTGGTTGACAAAAAGTATTTTATAGATGATCCCTATCCTGATGAAAACCTTTCCAGTAGGAGTGATCATTATCCTTTTGCCAGGAAGGTTAAAAATGCGTTTACCATCATGGGAACTTCGCCCACTGACGAATACTATCACTCCGTAGATGATGAGTATGAAACGATTGACTTTGATTTTTTGTGGAAGGCAACTAAAAATATTGCCAAAGCTTGTGAGCAGTTTATTAGATAAGCATCGTGATATTTAGCTAGTTTGATTAAAAACGAGGATGGTAATTTCGATCAATGCAACTCCTGTATCATACATTTTTTACTCCTATCTACTTTATAAACTTTTTTCATTTTTCACTCCCCTTTTACTGCTTCATTTTGCTCATCAATTAATGCCAGAATTTTATCCCTGCCCAATTTTTTGGTAGCACTAGTTACAAAGTGCCGGGGCAAAAACTGCCAGGTTTTTCTTAAGCGATCTAAAAAAAGCCTCACGTTTTTTGCTACCACCGCCTGGGTTTCCTTATCCGCTTTTGTGAATACCATCGCAAAAGGTATTTCCCATTTATCCAGTTGATTTAAAAAATCAAGATCCAGTTTTTGAGGGGTATGGCGGGCATCAATCAATACAAACACCATTTCCAGGTTTGCTCTTTTACGCAGGTATCCCTCAATCATCTGTTCCCAGCGCCTCCTGCTTCTGATACTCACTTTTGCAAAGCCATAGCCGGGCAAATCTACCAGGTACCATTTTACACTTTGCCCGTCTTTGCTTGTATTGATGACCGAGGCGGAAGTAATTTCAAAATGATTGATCAACTGGGTCTTTCCAGGTGTGCCCGAAGTTTTCGCTAGTTTATCATTATTGCTTAGCATATTGATTAAGGAAGATTTGCCCACATTACTACGACCAATAAACGCATATTCCTTTTTATCGGGGGCAGGGCATTTCTCAAAATCGGGACTGCTGATAATATACTTAGCTGATTTGATTAGCATGCCGCAAAGATACGGGAGATCATTTAGGGTTTAAGGTTTAGGGTCTAGGGTTTAGGGTTTTGAGTTTACGCTTTGTTGTTGGCGTTTTTCTGATAAGGGCATTGCTTATGAAATTATCACGCATTAGATTACCTGGCTAATTTTTAACCACCATCATATTATTCGGCCTGATTGAAATATAAATCTGCCCTCATTGCTGCTGTATCATACCCTTTTATCATTCGTTCTCAAAGCTTAAACCGAAAACCCTATACACTAAACCTTCCTTATCTTTGCACGCTATGACACAATTTGATCATGACAAGGTAGTACCGCTGATAAATTCTGAACTTTCCAAGAAGGAGCAGGTTGCGGATATGTTTGACAACATCGCTTACCGGTATGATTTTTTGAACCGGTTTTTAAGTGTGGGTATTGATATACAATGGAGAAAGAAAGCGATCAGGCAGTTGCGGAATAAAAATCCTAAAATAATACTGGATGTTGCCACCGGTACAGCAGATGTGGCTATTATGACGGTACGTATTTTGCAACCCGATAAAATAATCGGGATCGATATTAGTGATGGCATGTTGGGTTTTGGGAGACAAAAAATTGAGAAGCTTGGTTTGGGGAACCTTATTGAACTGTTAAATGGAGATAGTGAAACAATAAAATTCGATGACAACTCGTTTGACGCGGTAACTGTAGCATTTGGGGTACGTAATTTTCAAAACCTGGAGAAAGGATTAAGTGAAATAAAGAGGGTGCTGAAGCCCGGAGGAAAACTGGTGGTGCTTGAGTTTAGCAAACCAAAAGCCGCCGTAGTAAAACAACTGTACAATGTGTATATGAACGTAGTGGCCCCCAACATGGGCAAGTTATTTTCAAAGAACCGCAATGCATATAAATATCTTGATGAATCAATTAAAAAATTTCCTGAAGGCAAAAACTTTACTACTATCTTAGATAACCTGGGATACACAAACACTTATTGTAAACCCTTGAGCTTTGGAATATGCAGCATCTATTGCGGAGAAAAATAATCTCTTGTATTATCATTTTATTGGTTTGTAACGCTACTGCTTTTTCACAATTGCGGTATGGTGGTTTAAACCTGCCCGATCATGACAGTAAGTTGTATCATTTTGGTATCAACCTCGGCATGAACAAATCGCATTTCAGTTTTACACATCATCCCCGGTTTCTTGCCCAGGACAGCGTGATGGTAATAGAAAGCATTAACAGTACGGGTATTAATTTAGCATGGTTAGTCAATCTAAATTTAAGCCCCCATTTCGATTTAAGAACCTATCCGCTCAATCTTACTTTTAGTGAGAAAGCATTTGAATATGCTTTAACTTACCCGGATGCACCTGTCGGCGAAAGCCCATTAACTATTAAAAAAGTGCAGTCAATTACGCTGAGTCTGCCGATACAGGTTAAATTTAGCAGCGACCGTATAGATAACCTGAAAGTGTATACAATTGCCGGTATAAAGTTCGATTACGATATGGCAGCCAATGCTGGTAAAAAGAACGCTGATGATCTTATTAAATTGAAGCCTTTTGACTATAGTATTGAAGGTGGTATCGGATTTCACTTCTATTTCCCCTATTTCGTATTATCCCCCGAATTAAAAGTAAACTGGGGATTATCTAACCTGCACAGCCGCAATCCCAATCTAAAATTTTCCAGTAATATTGATAAGATCAACTCCCGCATGATCTCCTTTTCATTAACGGTGGAATAAACTCTTACAAAAACTCCACTTTAGGGGATGGGGGCATTGCTCAATAGTCGTACTCCCGCTTTGCAATATTAAAACGAATACCAGCCGTAACCAGTGTGATATTGTTTTGAGTATTATCTACTTTATAATTTCGTTTTTGGGCCACCAGGTCGAAATATAAATTTTCCCGCACTTCGTAACTCAACTGCAGTGTGCCATTAATGCAGGTAGCCTTTCTACCCCCTCCTATATTATACCCATAATCACCCCTACGATTGGAGCCTGTATTATCCAAAAAAGGATTGCTGCCAAAATTTCTTCCGTTTAAACTATCAAGCCCTTGTTTGTAATAAATAATTTTTGCATTCACATACCATTTTGGAAAAGGCTGGTAACGCAGTATCCCAATAAACTCCTGGAAATTGGCACCCAGCGGATGCGCCAGTGGCTGGTTATAATGTGTATAATTTGCCACCATATTATAATGAGAATAGGTAAATGGCCTTACCCTATTTGATTCAAACTGCAGGTCGAGATTTGGTACGCCGAAGGCATCCAGGTATTTGGCCCCTAATTGCACCCCCCATTTATTGGCCCACCAACCTCTTTTGGCTGTTATCTCGCCAAACTTAAGTTCATCCAGTAGAAGCTGACCATACAACTGTACCCGATGCAACACATTTGCCTTAAAATCAAAGCCAGCAAGTGCGTTATCCGGGCTCCCTAGCGTACCCTCTATGTGCCGGTAAAAAATAATCGGGTTCATGTATTGAAATTCGAAATGGTTTCTTCTGCCAAAAACAACGCCTTCAAATAATCCCACATTCAGCCATTTGGTAAGGTTAATACTTAGGTGATGCATTGCTGCGTATTTCTTGTCAAGTAATGTGTCTCCGGTCTTTATATACTGGGGCTGTATCTCCATGAATAAATTCTGGTAATTGAACTTCCAGATTTTGGTGTTGAGTTTAAGAAATAAATAGCTATTCCCAAAATCGCTCAGGAACAGACTTCGGTATCCATTGCCGATAAAATTTTTATCAAAGCCAAATTGTACATCGATGTATTTAGCCGCATTAAAAGTTATATATCCTCTTGCATCAAAATAATCTACCCCGGTAGATTTAAAAATTTTATAAAAGCCAACTCCCGGCACCGCTCTGAAAGCGGCTACTCTTTGCTGAAAAAATTTTGGCCCACGTTCCTGGTTATCGGTAATACTTGTAAAGAACCCGATCTTTTTTGAGATCATCCCCCTTGCATTGATACCGCGGGTGTTTAAATATATCATGTCATCATTACCACTTTCTTTTCCTCCATGAACCTGCAATATTGGATTAACAGCCAAAAAGAAATCCTTCTTATTCACCTCAATCATATTTGCTTTGTTGGTATACAGCGATTTCAGGATTGGCTGCTTACTTGCAAAACTTTCTTTTGACCCGGTTACCCATTCAGTATTGTTCATTAACAGACTGTTCATATTGTATTCATCCACTTTGGTCAGTTTAAGCTTACTTGTTTCAGTGGATGAATTGGCACTTTTATGAATACTATCAATAAATTCTGCCTGCGATACTATATACCGGCGGTTAAACGGTTTTAATGCGGAATAATTAAGATCGGTATTTGTTTGCTGCTTAATTTCTAACCGATCAGTAAAATGATAGCCTTTATCACCCTGGGGCAGGAAAGTAGATTGGGCTGTAGCAAAAACCGGCGAAATAAAAACGAATAGTTTGAGTAAGCTTTTAATAATTTGCATTGTATTTATTTAGTTAACGAAACGCTGAAATTTTTAAGATATGCAAAAATACCTTTTTAAAAACATAGCAGTGGTGAATGAAGGCAAAATTGATTTTACTGATGTATTAATAAACGGGGAAAGAATAGAAAAAATTCGACCACAAATAAATGAAAAGGGAAGAATAGTGGAAATAAATGGCGAAGGCAAGCATTTATTACCTGGTATAATTGACGACCAGGTTCATTTCAGGGAACCGGGGCTTACACATAAGGCCACCATATACTCAGAAAGTAAAGCTGCTGTGGCCGGGGGTGTTACCAGTTTCATGGAGATGCCGAATACTATACCCAATGCCTTAACAACAAAGTTATTGGAAGATAAGTATATCGTGGCGGCCAATACCTCACTTGCCAATTATTCCTTCTTTATGGGGGTAAGTAATACCAATGCGGAAGAAGTATTGAAGGTAAATAAACACAAAACGAATATTTGTGGTGTAAAAATATTTATGGGGGCCAGCACTGGTAATATGTTGGTAGATAACTATGGCACCCTTGAACGAATATTCAGGGAAAGCGAACTGTTGATTGCCACACACTGCGAAGATGAAAAAATTATAAAGGCAAATTACGAACAGCTAAAACAAATCAAACCGGCACTTTCCGCCTCTGACCATCCGTTGATCAGGGATGACAACGCTTGTTATGAATCATCTTTGGCCGCTATTCAAATTGCGAAAAAATACAATACCCGCTTGCATATACTCCACATTAGCACGGAAAAAGAATTGCAGTTATTTGGCAATATGTTCCCCCTAAAAGAAAAGCGCATTACCGCCGAAGTATGTGTGCATCATTTGCATTTTACATCCGATGACTACGAACAACTTGGCTATAAAATAAAATGTAACCCGGCAATTAAAGCACCCGGCAATAAAGAAGCATTGTGGAAAGCATTGTTGGATGACCGGTTAGACATCATTGCAACCGACCATGCCCCGCACCTGTTATCTGAAAAAGAGGGCGACTATGAACAAGCACATGCGGGCCTGCCACTGGTGCAGCATCCCTTATTGCTAATGCTGCATTATAATCGGATGGGGAAAATCAGCCTGGAAAGAATTGTAGAGAAAATGAGTCATGCTGTAGCGGATTGCTTCCATATTGAAGAAAGAGGGTATATCAGGGAAGGTTATTTTGCAGACCTGGTGATGGTTGATTTGCAAACATCCACCGCAGTAACAAAAGAAAATATTTTATACAAATGCGGCTGGAGTCCGTTGGAAGGATTCTCTTTTCCTGCAAGGATTGAAAAAACCTTTGTTAACGGAAGGTTGGTCTATGATATGGATACCTGGGATGAATCAGCAAAGGGGCAGCGATTAAAGTTTGCCCCCTAGCTTCCGTCGCTGCGGAGAAATTAAAATGCAGTAGCATTATGATTTATCATTTACAACCGTTTGGAAAAGATTACAACCTTTTCCAAACTGGTGGTTGCCTTATTTATTCGTCATTCGTATCACCGGCACAATCATCTCTTCAAGGCTTACTCCACCGTGCTGAAAAGTATTTTTATAATAATTTACAAAGTGATTGTAGTTATTGGGATAGCAAAGAAAAATATCTCCCTTGGCAAAAATAAAGGATGAATTTACATTCGGTACCGGTAAACCTGCTTCCCTCGGGTTTTTAAAAGCCAGTACATCTTTTGGTTCGTAATTCAGGTTCCGGCCATGCTTGTATCGCAGGTTTGCCGTAGTTTGTTTATCCCCAATTACCTTTGCCGGCGTTTTTACCCTTACACTTCCATGATCTGTAGCCACAACCAGGGTAATTTTTTTATCTGCAATTTTCTTTAGTGCCTGGTGAAGTGGTGAGTGGGCAAACCAACTTTCCGTGATACTCCGGTAACTGGTTTCGTCGCCTGCCAGCTCTTTCAGTACTTCCATTTCGGTACGGGCATGGCTCAGCATATCCACAAAATTATATACGATTACGTTGATATCATTCTGTAGCATGTTGTGGATATTATCCACCAGCTTCTGCCCGTCATGATTATTGGTGATTTTTGTGTAAGAATATTTCAGGTCGCTTTTACCTAATTTCTTAAGCTGGGCCTTAAAAAAGTCTTCTTCAAACATGTTTTTTCCCCCTTCTTCATCGTCATTTTTCCACTGTGCTGCAAATTGCTTTTCAATATCTACCGGTAACATACCTGCAAAGATGGCGTTTCGGGCATACTGGGTAGCGGTGGGGAGTATACTATAGAAGGTTTCTTCTTCATGGATACGAAAGCTTTCCGCAAAAATGGGTTGTATAGTTTTCCACTGATCAAACCTTAAATTATCTATCAAAACAAAAAACAAAGGGGTTCCTTTCTCAAGATGGGGCATTACCTTAAATTTTAGCAGGTTATGACTCATGATCGGGCCATCGGTACTTTTTTCTGCCACCCACGATGCATAGTTACGCGAGATGAATTTAAAGAATTCGGTATTCGCTTCCGTTTTCTGGGTTTGAAATACTTCCTGCATCTCCGGGCTGTCGCTTTTTTTCATCTCCAACTCCCAATACACCAGTTTTTTATATATCTCCATCCATTCATTATAGTCGGGGTTATTGCTAAGCGCCATAAATAAACTGCGGAATTCCTGTTGATATGCAGAAGTAGTTTTTTCCGCTACCAGTCTTTTATTGTCAATCAGCTTCTTTAGGCTAAGCCATACCTGGTTAGGATTTACGGGCTTTATTAAATAATCACTTATTTGCGACCCGATGGCTTCATCCATCAGGTTTTCCGCCTCATTCTTTGTGATCAATACTACCGGGAGATTGCTGTTTACCTCTTTAATCTGCTGAAGGGTTTGCAGGCCTGTTATGCCTGGCATGCTTTCATCCATTAATACCACATCTACTACATTATTTTTCACATATTCCACTGCATCAAAACCATTGGTTTTTGTTTGCACTTCATAGCCTTTGTTTTCTAAAAACAATATTTGCGATGTAAGGCTCTCTATCTCGTCATCTACCCAAAGTATTTTTGAAATGCTCATGTTAATGGTTTACTGTTTTTAGTTTATTTTTATTTAAATCCGCTACTGCTTTATGAAATCAATTATTTAAACTCCTTAATACGGTTTAATACGAATAATTTATACATCGCTATTTACTGGCCCACACCGGAATATATGATTAACCTTCAAAATAATTGCTCATTTTGAAACTGTCTTTTTTACCAGCATTACTTCTTTGATCAACATCGTTGTGTTATAAAAATTCCGATTTGTCGGAACTCACTGCAACATTTGTGCTACCATTTAACTTTTATCGAAGCCCGGATATTTCGGCAGGTTTTATACATGTATTAATCATGTTATTAATTTACCTTATAGCTTGCACCTCGTACAAATTTAATTTTTTAACCCAAGGCTAACCCGCTTTATTTAGCTTTGTGCATCTTTTAACAAATAAGCATTTAAATTGAATGCAAAACACCCCAGCCAGGGTCAACACAAAAGCGACAACCTGTAATCTACACATACTTTAATGTTATCGAGAAAAATAATTAACGACCCTGTTTACGGGTTTATCACTATTGATGATGATCTCATCTTTAAGATTATCGCTCATCCCTGGTACCAGCGGCTTCGCCGGATTCACCAGATGGCAATGGCAGTGCTTGTTTACCCGGGGGCCGTTCATACCCGGCTGCATCATTCACTCGGCGCTTACCATTTAATGCGCAATGCCTTGCACGAGTTAAGAAATAAAGGAGTGGAAATATCGAAAGAAGAAGACCAGGCCGCAAAAATTGCCATCCTGCTGCATGATATCGGTCATGGTCCATTTAGCCATGCGCTTGAAAACGTGCTTATTGAAGGAATGCACCACGAGGCCATATCCCTGCTGTTGATGAAAGACCTGAATCAACAATTTAACGGGCAGTTGCAAATGGCACTGGATATTTTCACCAATACCTATCATAAAAAATTTTTACACCAGCTCATCAGCGGACAATTAGATGTTGACCGGATGGATTATTTAACAAGAGATAGTTTTTTTAGTGGTGTAAGTGAAGGCGTTATTGGATACGACCGCATTTTGAAAATGCTCGCCGTACATAATGGGGAGTTGATGGTAGAAGAAAAAGGTATTTACTCAATTGAAAAATTCCTGGTATCCCGCCGCCTGATGTACTGGCAGGTTTACCTGCATAAAACGGTGTTGTGTGCCGAGCAAATGCTGAAAAGGATCATCAAAAGAGCAAAATACATTAAGGCCGCTACGCAATTACCCCTGCACCAATTTATTAATGAAGCCGTTGAAACCGTGACGCTTGAGCAATTTTGTAGCCTGGATGATTACGATGTAGTGTCGGCAATAAAAGGTTGGTGTAATCATGAAGATAAAGTGTTGTCTTATTTGTGTAAGGGTATCATCAACCGCAATTTGTTAAAAGTGAAATATTATGCAGAACCGGTAAAGGAGGATTTAATGGAAGAAAAAAAGCAGGAAGCCATACAAAAAATGACACTTTCCGAGGAAGATGCCGGGTGGTTGGTATTTACCGGGGAAGCGTCTAGCAGCACCTATAATTTTGAAGATGAACAGATCAATATATTATTTAAAGACGTTTCTGTAAAAGATATATCCGAGGTAGATGATGCGCTCATCAACCGAAACCTGAGCGGCAAGATTAAAAAATATTACATTTGTTATCCAAGATAGTGGTTGGCAATGAATTGTTAGTCAGCATCATAAAAACTACAAATCATTACATTCCCACTACTTAAATCTAAAAACTATGCAATTCTCTGCAGTGCAAATAGCCATCATGATAAATGGTAAAGTAGAAGGTAATGCTGATATAACAGTAGCATCTTTTGGCAAAATAGAAGATGCTGAAAATGGCCAGCTTGCTTTTTTGGCCAATCCCAAATATGAAGAGCATTTGTACAGCACCGGAGCTTCTATTATTATTGTGAATGAGTCGCAGGAATTAAAGCAACCGATTTCAGCCACCCTTATCCGGGTTGCAGATCCCTATACCGCATTTGCAACTTTATTGGATAAATACCAGCAGATACAGACGCAGCAACTTAGTGGAATTCAGCAGCCGGTTTACATTGATGTAACCGCTAAAATAGGGCAGGCTGTTTTCATCGGTGCGTTTTCATACATTGGTGAAAATGCTATTATTGCCGACGGGGCCAAGATCTTTCCAAATGTTTACATCGGTAATAAAGCAATTGTTGGTGAAAATTCAATCATTCATCCCGGCGTAAAAATTTATCATGATTGTGTAATTGGTAAAAATGTAGTGATTCACTCAGGCACAGTAATTGGCGGCGACGGTTTTGGTTTTGCACCACAGGCTGACGGAACCTTTAAGAAAGTACCGCAGATAGGAAATGTAATTATCGAAGATGATGTGGAAATTGGTTCCAATACCACCATCGACCGTGGTACAATGGGTAGCACATTAATAAAAGCAGGTGCCAAATTAGATAACCTGCTGCAGATTGCCCATAATGTGGAAATTGGCAATAATTCAGTAATTGCAGCACAGGCAGGCATTAGCGGAAGTACAAAAGTGGGTAACAATGTGATGATTGGGGGCCAGGTTGGTATTGTTGGCCACCTGGTAATTGCGGATGGCACTAAAATAAATGCGCAAAGTGGAGTAAGTAAATCCATTAAAACACCCAATACGGCTGTAACAGGCTCACCTGCCTTTGACTATACCGCATCATTAAGAAGTCAGGCCATCGCAAGAAAACTACCTGAACTGGAAAAAAGGATAAAAGAACTGGAAGAAATGATGAAAGAGATAAAAGATAAGGCGGGTATTTAAAACTAAAATACAACTGTTACAAAACCGCACACTAAAAGATGACGGCAAGGCAATGTAGATTTTCCTTTTCGCTATTTAATTTGTCCTAAAGCAATAAATAAAACCGCACCGTTCTACATTCTTTACTTCAGATAGCTTGCAAACCGGCATATTACAACATGTTACTTTACCCGGAGAAAATCTTATCACCCCGGAGGATGAAACAATCTTTGCTATGCCTGCGCCATAAATGTCCTTTCCCGATTTTTTTACGGATATACATTTATTTTACAAATACCGAACGCATGTAAATTTAAATATCTTTGCAAAAATTTTGAAGAAAAGCATGGACGCAAATTTCAATCCCGATAAGCAGCATACCCTGGTTTCAGAAGTTCATATTTCCGGTACGGGCCTTCACACCGGCATCGATGTAGATATGACACTTAAACCAGCCAATCCAGGTTTCGGTTTACAATTTCAGCGGGTAGATTTACCCGGTATGCCACTAATAAAGGCCGATTGTGACCTGGTAACAGATACTTCCAGGGGTACCACCCTCGAATTGGGGGAAGCTAAAGTAAGTACAGTAGAACATATTCTTGCAGCACTGGTAGGCATGGGCATAGATAATTGCCTGATTGAAGTAAACGGGCCGGAAATTCCCATCATTGACGGCAGCAGTGAACCTTTTGTAGAAATTATTGAAGAAATTGGGGTGGTAGAACAGGATGCCGCCAAAGCATGGTACAGTATCGATACCAATATTTCTTACTACGACGAAGAGAAAAGAGTGGAAATTACCGCACTCCCTTCTACCAATTATAAGATCACCACACTTATAGATTTCAATTCACCCGTTCTGGGAACACAGCATGCCAGTTTAAAAAGCATGAGGGAGTTTAAATCGGAAATAGCCCCCTGCCGTACATTTTGTTTTTTACATGAACTGCAGGCATTACTGGACAATAACCTGATAAAAGGTGGAGATATCAACAATGCCATCGTAGTTGTCGACAAACCACTTACTACCGAAGAGATGAACCGGCTCGCAAAGGCTTTTGGTAAAGAAAAAATGGAAGTGAAAAGTGAAGGGTATTTGAATAACCTGGAATTACGTTTTCCCAACGAGCCTGCCAGGCATAAGTTGCTGGATGTTGTTGGTGACCTTGCACTTATCGGGTATGCGGTAAAAGGACATATAATCGCCAACAGGCCCGGTCACAGCAGTAATGTGGCTTTTGCTAAAAAAATAAAGCAATACATAAAGAAAAACAAACACACAAAGAACATTCCTATTTATGACCCCAATCAGCCTCCGATCTATACCTTACAACAAATAGAAGCTACCCTGCCACACCGGTACCCGTTTCTATTAATTGATAAAATCATTGAATTGGGAGATAAGCAGATTGTAGGGATTAAAAATGTAACTTTTAATGAATTCTTTTTCCAGGGCCATTTTCCGGGCAACCCGGTAATGCCGGGTGTTTTACAAATAGAAGCACTTGCTCAAACAGGCGGAATACTTTGCATCAATGCCATGCCGGAAGGGCAATATGATACCTATTTTATTAAAATTGAAAATTGCAAATTCAAACAAAAAGTAATACCCGGAGATACCATGATTTTAAAAATGGAGCTGATAGAACCAATCCGTAGGGGCATCTGCGTAATGAGAGGAAGCGTATATGTAGGCAGTAAACTTTGCACAGAGGGAGATTTGACTGCGCAGTTAGTGAAGAGGAATTAGCTAATGTGCTAATTAGCTAATATGCTAATGATGCCTTAATTTTCATCGGATCATCCAAATACCTAACTATCTTTAATCATAATAAATTAGCTAATTATCAAATTAGCTAATTAGCTAATTAAAAAATGATTCATCCCCACACATATATACACCCCAACGCAAAACTTGCCACTAATGTGAAAGTTGATCCATTTAGTGTTATTCACCAAAATGTGGAAATTGGAGAAGGCACCTGGATTGGAAGCAATGTAACAATAATGGAAGGTGCAAGAATTGGTAAAAACTGCCGCATTTTTCCGGGAGCAGTAATTGCCGCTATTCCACAGGATTTAAAATATAACAACGAAGCTACAACTGTTGAAATTGGCGACAACACCACTATTCGTGAATTCGTAACAGTTAACCGGGGCAGTAAAGAGCGTTGGACAACCAGAGTGGGAAACAATTGTTTAATCATGGCTTACTGCCACATTGCGCATGATTGCCAGGTAGGCAATAATTGCATTTTAAGCAACAATACCCAAATGGCGGGTCATGTGTTAGTTGGAGATTTTGCCATATTGGGCGGCATGTGCGCCATACACCAGTTTGTCCAGATCGGACAACATGCTTTTGTAAGTGGCGGAAGCCTGGTAAGCAAAGATGTACCACCTTATATAAAAGCAGGAAGGGCACCCCTAAGCTACGCAGGTGTAAATTCCGTTGGCCTAAAACGCCGGGGGTTTTCTTTAGACAGCATTAACCAGATATTGGATATTTATCGCATCATTTACAACAAATCTATGAATACCTCGCAGGCATTAAATTTTATAGAAGAAGAATTGCCTGCAAGTGATGCAAGGGATGAGATTGTAACCTTTATCCGAGAAAGCGGGAGAGGAATCATCAAACGGTTCACAAAAGGAAGCATGGACGATGAGTAGATTCTCCATCACAGAATAGAATTTAGAAGCTATGAAGGAGATTACCAGTTCCATGATTGTTTTTTTACTATTCAAATTTTAATGCCACCCATACGCATTCCTTCCTTCTTGTGGAAGGGTAGGAATGGGGCCTTACATGCAGATAACCCTCACCAATACCGGTAAACGCTACAACAGGGAATGGATATTCCGCCATTTTGATTATCAATTTTTAGCCGGAAAAAGATATGCCGTCACCGGATCCAATGGCTCTGGTAAATCAACCTTACTACAGGTAATTGCGGGTGCGCTTACCCATAATGAAGGAACCATTCAGATGACGCTCAATGGTAAATTGTTACCTGAAGAAAATTGTTTTCAACATATTGCCATTGCAGCTCCCTACCTCGAATTAGTTGAAGAAATGACGGCCAATGAATTCTTAACTTTTCACAACCAGTTTAAATCTTTTGCTACCGGCAAAGAGGAGATTCTTAACATCATCAGCCTGGAAAAAGCAGCTAATAAACAAATACGTTATTACAGCAGCGGAATGAAACAAAGGCTAAAATTGGCACAGGCTTTCTTTTGTACCACGCCGGTTTTGTTATTGGATGAACCAACAACCAATTTAGACAAAGATGGTATTGCTTTGTACCAACGGTTAATTACTGATTTTACTCAAAATAAACTGGTAATTATAAGCAGTAACGATCAGCAGGAGTACGAGTTTTGCGAAGAGGTGGTATCCATTGGAAATTATAAGTAATGATGTTTCGGTTAAATTCATTCAGGCGCCAAACCCAATCCTATCATAAATGGCAGCAATTGTTACCGTAAATCCAAGCCTGTCAAATTCAATCACTTCGTCCATATTTTCAAAAGTCTGGTACTTCCATATTTGTGTATCATCAATACGGGCATACAATTCTACCATTACTTCTTTCTGAGAAACCAGCACATAATAATTCAGGCTTTCAATCCGCTTATAGTATTTTAGCTTCACTTCCTTATCATACAATGCAGTTGATTCAGAAATTACCTCAACAATGATAGCTGGGCTTTTAACAAACAAATCATCTCCCTTCAATTCGTCTTCGCATGTATAAATTAAATCGGGATAAACATAAAATTCATCTTTTTGTATCTCCAATTTCATTCCATCTATAAAAACAAAGCAATCTGATTTTTTTATTGCTTTTAACGAAACTGTAAGATTTACTATAATGCTGTTATGATTTGTTGTTCCACCGGCCATTGCGAATAGCTCGCCGTGATAATAGTTATGCCGTTCTGCACTCTTTTCTTCCATTGCCATATACTCCGCAAATGTATATTTCTTGTTATCGCTGGAAACCGAAGTATTCATAACTAATTTTTAAATCATTATCTCAACTAAAAAAACTATATGGGCCTCATGGGGTTAAAATTCCAACATCAGGTGCCAAACCCAATCCCATCATAAATGGCAGCAATTGTTACAGTAAATCCAAGCCTGTCAAATTCAATCACTTCGTCCATATTTTCAAAAGTCTGGTACTTCCATATTTGTGTGTCATCAATACGGGCATACAATTCTACCATTACTTCTTTCTGAGAAACCAGCACATAATAATTCAGGCTTTCAATCCGCTTATAGTATTTTAGCTTTACTTCCTTATCATACAATGCTGTGGAATCAGAAAGCACTTCAAAAATGATGGAAGGAAACTTTTTAAACAAGTTATTTTTTTTGTCCCGTTCATCACATGTTAAAAATACATCCGGGTATAAATAAAAGTTTTCTTCAACCAATTCCAGCCTTACCCCTTCAATGCTAACAAAACACCCATCCGGCTTAAATTTGTTAATCAAAGTCGCATTAATATTTTGAGCAATTTGGTGATGGCTGGCTGTCGCCCCTGCCATAGCAAACATTTCTCCATGATAATAGTCATGCCTCTCCACACTGGTTTCTTCCAGTGCCATATACTCAGCAAAAGTGTATTTTTTACCTTCGGTAGAAATAGGATGATTCATTTCTGATTTTTTTTAAGTTTAACTATCAGACAAATGTTATTAGAAGTTTTTAGGAATGATCTCCCAAAATCAGGCATCAAAAAATCAGACATCAGACATATTATATTATCGTTTACTCGCAATCAACAAATTCAAATCGGTAAACTTCAAATCAAACCGCTCACTTAAATAAAAATTAGTAAGGCTTCCTTTAAATAAATAAATTCCGCTACGGATATTTATTTTATACCACACCACATTATCAATACCGCCATCTTCAGCAGTTTCCAGCAACAATGGCATCAGTACATTGCTGATGGCTTGTGATGCGGTACGTGCAAAACCACTGGGGATATTGGGAACGCAATAATGGATCACATCGTATTTTCTAAATACCGGCTTTTCATGTGTAGTTACTTCACTGGTTTCAAAGCAACCGCCCCGATCAATGCTAACATCCACAATCACAGTTCCCGGCCGCATATTACTTACCATTTCTTCTGTAACGATGATGGGGGTACGGCCACTGGTGCTGCTTAAAGCCCCCACCGCCACATCACAGGTTTTTAATTGCTTTGATAAAATTTTTGGCTCAATAACGGAGGTCCAAAGGCGGCCGCCAATATTATTCTGCAGACGTTTTAAACGATAGATACTATTATCAAAAATCTTTACGCTGGCACCCATTGCCAATGCAGTTCTGGCAGCATATTCCCCAACAATACCTGCGCCAATAATGATTACCTTGGTAGGCGGAATACCACTGATACCTCCTACCAATACCCCTTTGCCATTATTAGCTTTGCTTAAATATTGTCCAGCAATCAGCATAACGGCACTGCCCGCAATTTCGCTCATACTTCGTACAATCGGATTGTGCCCGGTATCATCTTTCAGGTTTTCGAAACTCAATGCAGTAATTTTCTTATCCATCATCTTCTGCAAAATCTCTCTTTTCATCACAGCTAAATGTATGGGAGAAATAATATATTGGTTTTGTTTTAGCAACTCGCATTCGCTTTCACTAACAGGCGCACTCTTTACCAATACATCACAATTAAATACTTCCGTTTTATCGTAGGCGATTTTAGCACCTGAATCGCTATAGTCAATGTCATTGTAACTGGCACCTTCGCCGGCTTTTGTCTCTACCACAACCCGATGCCCGTTGGCCACCATTACACCTACCGCTTCCGGCGTGAGCGCAACTCGGTTCTCATTAAAAGAAGTCTCTCTGGGAATGCCAATAAACAGTTCTGTTCCTTTTGGTTTAATGTCCAATGTTTCTTCAAGCGTTTCATAAGAGAAAGATGGAGAAACATAAGGTTTTGATGTAGCCATAATGATTTAAAATTGAAAAAATACAAATTACAAATTAATACCGATATGGCAGTTCCCTATTTCGGTTTAAGTTACCGGCAACTGTATTATAAACCCGTAATTGATTCATGCGGTAATTGCCTGGACTCAATTGAAAGTTTGCGGCTATCACCACTAATGGTCTCAATGTGGAGATGTATCGTGTCGTCCGGAAAAATCCTTAATGCTTTTTCGGGCCATTCAACCAGGCAGGTATTGCCGGAGTACAGGCAATCTTCCACGCCACTGCTGATAGCTTCTTCTTCATCTTTTAACCGGTATAAATCAATATGGAAAACTATTTCATCCTCATAGGTTTTGTACTGGTTAATAATAGCAAAGGTTGGGCTCGAAATATTATCGGTTACCCCCATCGCTTCGCATAAGGCATGTATAAAAGTGGTTTTACCGGCCCCCATTTCGCCATGCATTGCAAATACTTTATATCCGCTGGTTAACAACAATACTTTCTTTGCAGCATTTTGTATTTCTTTCAGTGTGAAAATTACCTCCATGTTGCAAAGATATTTTCCTTCAATAGTAATTGGTTAACATACACAAAGAATAATTTTACATAATGGAAAAAGTAGAATGGAAAGTAGATGGAATGACCTGTACCAATTGCGCATTAACGATCAACCAGTACCTGAAAAAAGAAGGACTCAGCGATGTAACAGTAAATTTTATTGGTGGTGAAGTAAGTTTTGATCTCAATGAAAATAAATCGAAGGAAGCATTGGCAAAAGGAATTGAAAACTTAGGTTTTCAAATAGTAAATAATCAGCAATCGAAAACCGCCAATCAAAAAAACAAGCTTTTATCCAACCACCTGCAACGATTTGCCTTTTGCCTTCCGTTTACATTGGTTTTAATGTTGCACATGTTTCCATGGGATATTCATTTTTTAATGAACCCGTGGATTCAACTGGCAATTTGTATTCCTGTTTACCTGGTAGGGATGGGTTACTTTGGTGTAAGTGCGGTTAAAAGTCTGCGGCGCGGCATCCCCAATATGAATGTTTTGATTGCGCTCGGTGCTTCCGCTGCTTTCATTTATAGCTTAATTGGCACCGTGGCAAACCTTGGTATGGACTATGTTTTTTATGAAACCACTGCCACTATTATCACGCTGGTTTTCCTGGGCGAATGGGTAGAACATAAATCTGTAGCCGCCACACAAAAAGAACTCAACAAACTTGCCCGCAGCCAGAAAGTGATGGCTAATATGATTGCATTTGATGATGAACATAAAGAATTAATTTTCCCGGTTGAAAATATCCAGTTGCATGTAGGCGACCTGGTATTGATAAAAACCGGCGAACAGGTGCCGATGGATTGCAAAATCCTTTGGGGCGAAGCTCATGTAAATGAAGCATTGCTTACCGGCGAAAGTGTACCGGTATTCAAAGAAAAAAAAGCGGCCCTGATCGGTGGAAGCCTTGTTACAGATGGAACGGTAAAGGCGCAGGTTACTGCTATTGGTAAAGACACCGTGCTAAGTAATATTTTAAACCTGGTAAAACAGGCACAGGGCGAAAAGCCACCGGTACAACAGTTAGCAGATAAGATAAGTGCTGTATTTGTACCTGCTGTAATCAGCATTGCAGTACTTACTTTTTTGTTGAATTATTTTGCTTTTAATGTTCAGGCTACCGATTCTTTAATGAGAAGTATTGCCGTTTTGGTGATCAGTTGCCCCTGTGCCATGGGCCTTGCAACACCTGCTGCTATTGCCGTAGGGCTAGGCAGGGCTGCAAGAAATGGCATCCTTTTCCGCAATGCTAAAAGCCTCGAATTATTTAAAAATATCAGGACGGTAATTTTTGATAAAACAGGAACCCTGACGATGGGCCAGTTTACCATTTCGAAATTTGAAAGTCCGGGTATTGATGAAACCGAGTTTAAACGAATTGTTTTTTCACTGGAAAAATATTCCAATCATCCAATAGCAAATGCAATTACTACTGAATGGAAAATAAATAATCCAATACAGTGGAAAAAAATTGAAGAGATAAAAGGCATTGGCATGCAGGCAGAAGATAAGGATGGAAATAGCTACCAGTTGGGATCGCATAAAATAGCAAATGCCTTTACTACTGACACTACCCATACCGCATACCTGCTAAAAAATGATGTATTGATAGGCTGGTTTAATATGCAAGATGCCATAAGGGAAGAGGCGAAAAATGTAATTACTTACCTGCATTCAAAAAACATACATACCATTTTATTAAGTGGCGATGCGCATGAAAGAACGAAAGTGGTGGCTGATATACTGGGTATTAAAGAAATATATGCGGAAAAATCACCGGAAAGAAAACTGAAGATCGTTGAGCAATTAAATAGCCAATCTCCCGTAGCGATGGTTGGTGATGGCATTAACGATGCGCCTGCACTTGCCAAAGCCACTATTGGTATCTCCATGAGTGATGCCACCCAATTGGCCATGCAAAGTGCCCAGGTAGTTTTAATGAACAAAGGCATCCGGCATTTACCATTGGCACTAGGCCTTGGCAAACACACTTTTATTACTATCAAAGAAAATCTTTTCTGGGCATTTATCTACAATGTAGTGGCCATACCGGTAGCCGCCGTTGGTTTATTACATCCTGGCATAGCGGCCCTGGCTATGGGTTTCAGCGATGTAGTACTGGCTGCGAATTCTATCCGGTTGAATTACAAAAAAGTGGATTAGAATTGTTATATTTGATAATCTTGACCTGAAAACATGATGCAAACAATCGGGTCTTTAAATCATCCTGTTTATATATTTCTTTACCCATTACAGAGTAAGGTTTTCTAAAAAATAAAATAAATTTCATGGTACGTTTTATAGATTTAGTGGAGAGTGTAACCTCATTATCTTTAGAGGAAATGCAGGACATGCATCATATTCTTCAAAAGTCGATCGCTGAAACTACACGTAAACAAATTCTCCAAATTCAATCAGAAAGTAAATCTCTGTATAAAGAAGGGAAATTAAGATTTTATGATAATTCTTCAGATTTTTTAAACGACCTAAATGAAGAATGATAAAGGTAGCCTATAGCCCTGCCTTTGCCAGGGCATATAAAAAACAAATAAAAAATCAATTATCAATACAGCAATTATTTAATGAAAAAATTGTTTTGTTTCTTCAGGATCCATACCACCCCCAACTACGAACACATAAATTAAAAGGCAACTTAAAAGACTTTTACGCATTCAGTATTGACTATAATTTGCGGGTACTCTTCTATTTTGCTTCGGATGATGAAGTGATATTTGAAAATATTGGAAGTCATGGCGAAGTATATTAAAGTAATGTTTTGACACAAATTTCTATCCATCAAATACTAAAAGAAAACTGGGGCTACGATAATTTCCGTCCCTTGCAGGAGGATATTATCAATAGTGTATTGCAGGGGAAGGATACGCTTGCATTATTACCAACCGGTGGAGGAAAATCTATTTGTTTCCAGGTACCGGCCTTGGCTAAAGAGGGCATCTGCCTGGTAATAAGTCCACTCATTGCATTGATGAAGGACCAGGTGGAATCATTGAAAAGAAAAGGGATCCTGGCATTATCCATTTATTCGGGCATGAGTTTTTTAGATGTAAAAAAAACGCTTCAAAATGCGGCTTATGGCAATTATAAATTCCTCTACGTTTCACCGGAAAGATTAGAAACAAATTTGTTCCTCGACTTTTTGCCCTCCATGAAAATCAACCTTATAGCGGTTGATGAGGCGCATTGTATTTCTCAATGGGGTTATGATTTCCGTCCCCCTTACATGCGTATTGCCAATTTGAGAGAACATCTGCCCAATGTGCCAATCCTCGCATTAACTGCCTCGGCCACCTTAGCAGTACAGGATGATATTTGTGAAAAGTTACAATTTGCAAATGATCAACAGCGATTTCAACAATCATTTGAAAGGGCCAACCTTTCTTACAGCGTCTTTAATGTAGTATCGAAACAAAATAAATTACTGGAGATATTAAATAATGTAAAGGGCACCGCCATCGTGTATTGTAAAAGCCGGAAGCATAGCAAAGACATTGCTGATTTGCTAAAGCTAAACAATATAAATGCTGATTATTACCATGCAGGATTATCCAATGAGGAAAGAAATAAGCGGCAGGAAAACTGGATCAATAATGCAACCAGGGTAATAGCCTGTACCAATGCTTTCGGAATGGGTATTGATAAGCCGGATGTAAGAGCGGTGATACACTATGGCGTGCCGGATTGCCTGGAAAATTATTACCAGGAGGCAGGCCGTGCCGGTCGGGACGGCAATAGAGCTTATGCGGTGTTGTTATACAACGACCGGGAAATAGCAGAAATGCAATTACAAAGCGACATCCACTATCCCGATAAAGCAACGATAAAAAATGTGTACATCGCCGTAATGAATTACTTACAGATTGCGGCTGGCAGCGGCGAAGGCCATAGTTTTGAATTTGATTTAGCTGGATTTGCAGTAGCTTTTAAATTTAATATCCTTACTGCTACTTATGCCATTAAAACTTTAGAGCAGGAAGCAATACTACGATTTAACGAAGTATTTTTTAAACCCTCCTCCCTTGTATTTAATACCGACAGGCAACACCTGGAGGAATTTGAAAAACAATTTCCGCACTTAGAGCCATTGCTCAAAGGATTATTACGGAGTTATGAAGGAATATTTGATTATCCGGCTACTATTTATGAAAGTGGATTAGCAAAATTTTTACGTAAAAATATAGCCGATGTAAAACGGGAATTACAGTTATTACAACAACATGGCATAGCTAATTATTCTCCGCAAAAAGACACACCACAACTTACCTTATTATTAAACAGGATGTATGCCGATAGCTTTGTTATTAATTTAGAGAATTACCTGCAAAGAAAGAAAAACTTTGAAACCAGGATAAAGGCGATCACTGATTATATACTAAATACAACTACCTGCAGAAGTCAAATGATAGCTACCTATTTTAACGACCTGGATGTAAAGGCTTGTGGTATTTGCGATAATTGCATCAACAAAAAAAGTTTAGTAATCAGTAAGGAGGAATTTGAAGACATAGCTAACTATATTTTTGATTTTGTAGATAAAAAAAATACCGGAATAAAAGATTTATTAAACAGCCGCAAAAGTTTTAAAAAAGAAAAAATGTGGAAGGTGATCGACTATTTACAGGCAGAAAAAAAACTGATCGTCAACAAAGAAGGAATCATTACAAATAATCATATCCGTAAATGATTGAGTGGGTAAATCCCTCAAATTGTTTTTTGGGATTAGGGATAAAATAAAAAAGGGACCAAGATAGAAATCTAGTCCCGCTTTAAAATCCAATATCCTATGAAAAACCGTGGCGAAGATAGGTGCTAATTCGTTAATACGCAAGATTTTATTACTTTTTTTATCCACTTTTATTTGTTTCCCAATGTATCGTTTACACAAAAAATATTTGCAATCAATTGATTTAATGCTAGTTGCAGATTTTAAGTTTATTGCACACTTTTGTATTTGTCGTTTTTAAACAGGTAACTTGCCCCCTGGTACCATGCTATTGTTTCATTTGTAAGACTATCCGTATCGGGTTTTTGAATAGCCGTTCCGGTGATAAAATTTGGCTGAAATGTGCTAATTTTTTTTTGAGGTGATAGAATTACCAACATCCCATTTTTAATATATCCCAGGTTTTGATACGTACTGATGAATATCCTATCCGTAAGTTTTGTAGTTTTAAAAATGTCAAATCCAAAGAAAAGGCTGGTATAATTTACATTCATTAAACCCAACAGTGTAGGTGCCAAGTCAATTTGACTGGTAAGTCTTTGCTCATTTAATGGCATTATTAATTTGGGTGCATAAATAAAACAGGGAATATGATACCTATTGGTTGGTAAATCCGTTTTACCTGCACTTCTTGAACAATGATCCGATACAATTACAAAAATAGTTTGATCAAACCATGGCTTTTTAGCCGCATCTGAAAGGAACTTATGAATTGCATAGTCAGTGTACTTTACTCCACCAGACACGCTTTGTGAAGCTGAAGGAATATCAATACGGCCATCAGGAAATGTATAAGGCCTGTGGTTGCTGATTGTCATGATATGATTAAAAAACAACCTGCCATTTTTATAACTTTGGTCACATTGTCCAAGCGTGTAATTAAAAGTAGCTTCGTCATCAATGCCCCATGCAGTAGTATGATGAATAAATTTGTCAGGTATATCCCTTTTGTCGAGTACATTATACCCGTTGTGGCTAAAGAAGTAGCCCATATTATCAAAAAAACTATTTCCCCCATAAACATAATTCACATCATACCCTTGGTCCCTTAATACACTTCCCAGAGAAAATAAACCTTCGTTATGTGGACGGCGAACAATAGATTGTCCCGGCGTAGGCGGGATGGCAAGGGAAATTGCTTCCAAACCTCTTACTGTTCTTGTACCGGAAGCGTAAAAATTACTGAAAAATAAACTGCGGGGAATTAATGAATCCAGGTAAGGAGTGATGTTTTCCTGGTTACCAAAATATTTAAGATAATCGGCACTTAAACTTTCCACGCTGATTAATACAACATTCCATTTATGCGGCGGGCCATCGCTTTTAATTTCACGCTGTATACTTAATGGATCAGGAGAAAATATTGCATTGGGAGTCTGTAACATTTTACGAAGCAGTGCAAAATTGGCAGTATCATTTCTTTCCCTGTAAAACTGGTGATAATCAATTTCATTATTCCAGAATGCCGCTCCAAATTCATAGATGCCGTTACCGCCCAATTCATTTACATAGTTATTATTGCTGATACTTTTTAGGTGGTTATTAACAAAAAAATATCCCGCTACAGGTACAGATAAGAAACATACAAAAAAAACAGACCGGGGAACGAACCGCATACTTACCAATTGAGATGCAATTACTTTTCTCCTGACTAAAAATAACAGTATCAGCACTGCCAGAACAACTGCTGCAATGATCAAGGGCATATTATACGATTCCCAGATATTTCCTAATACTTCATTGGTGTAAATCAGATAATCAACGGCTATAAAATTAAACCGTACATTAAACTCATTCCAGAAAATGATTTCACTACAAGAAGTTGAAACCAAAATAAAAGTAATAACGAACAGGAGTATGAATAAGGGAATGCGTTGCCAATTTTTTTGATACCAGGAGTCTTTCATCAGCCAGCAATACAAGGCAACAGGTATGGCAAAAAAACTGCTTACCACCAGGTCGTAAAAAAAACCGATTAAAAAAATGGCAAAAAAACGTATGAAAGTAAGTTCTAAACCGGGCCAGCTTTTAATCATTAATACTAACCTGGTAACAAAGCTGATAGAGCAAACAAGCAATACAATGACAGCCACAACGCCATAGCGGTGGCTAAAGAGGGACTTTTCCTTAAACATCTGTAAAATTATGCAATACCAGTATAAAAGCGTTACTTAAACAAATGATTAACCAACGCTTTTAGAACCAACCGCTGGTTTTCTTTTTACTTCTGCCACCAAGCCCCAACGCACCTAACAGCGAACGTACAATTGTATTACCTGCTGTTCGAACCATACTCTTCACAATGGTATTGTTGGCCACTTTTTCAAAAGTGGAAGGCTCCTCCTTTGCTGTCTTTTTGGAAGCTTTCGACTCCTCCTCCACTTGCGCATTTTCAGCGGCTTCCTGTAATTTGGCGGTTAATATTTCATAAGCACTTTCCGAATCAATGATCTGATTATACTTTGCGGCCAGCTTCGATCTTCCTACCAATTCGCTTATTTCAGCATCTGTTAATACATCCATCCGGCTTCGGGGAGAGCATAGCATTACATGGGCCAGGGGAGTAGGAATGCCCTTTTCATTGAGCATCGTTACCAATGCTTCCCCAATCCCCAATTGAGTGATGAGGTCATCAGTTTTATAGTAAGTTGTTTCCGGATAATTCTCTGCTGTTTGCTTAATCACTTTTCTATCTACGGCAGTAAATGCCCTTAAGGCATGTTGCACTTTTAACCCTAACTGCCCCAATACACCGGCAGGAATGTCCATTGGATTCTGTGTGCAAAAGAAAATACCAATTCCTTTTGAGCGAATCAGTTTAATTACTGTTTCTATCTGCTGCAACAAGGCTTCACTTGCCTCCTGGAAGATCAAATGAGCTTCATCAATAAATAATATAAGTTTGGGTTTATCCAGGTCGCCTTCCTCCGGGCAACTGGCATACAGTTCGGCCATCATTTGTAACATAAATGTGGAGAATAGTTTCGGCCTGTCCTGCAATTCTGTTACCCGCAGCACATTGATTATTCCGCGGCCCTGGTCATCAATCCGCATCAGATCGGCTACTTCAAAACTCTTTTCGCCGAAGAACACATCTGCACCCTGTTGCTGAAGTTCAATCACTTTTCGTAAAATGGTTCCTGTGCTGGTGGTAGATATTTTACCATACGTTTTCTCCAATTCCGCTTTGCCTTCATCGCCAATAAATTGCAACACTTTAATAAAATCCTTTAAATCCAGCAAAGGCATTCCGGCATCGTCGCAATACTTAAAAATCATCGCCACTACCCCACCCTGTGTATCATTCAATCCCAGTATTTTGCTAAGCAATACCGGTCCAAATTCACTCACTGTGGCTCTTAAGCGAACTCCCTTCTGCTCACTCAACGTCATCAGCTCGGCAGTAAACCGGGATGGAGTATAAGCCATATTCAATTTTTGATACCTGTCCTTTACTTTATCGTTCACACTGCCCATTGCTGCAATGCCACTCAAATCGCCTTTGATATCCATTAACAAAACAGGGACGCTGGCATCGCTCAAAAACTCACTGATCATCTGGAGTGTTTTCGTTTTACCCGTTCCGGTAGCGCCTGCTATAAGCCCATGGCGGTTCATTGTTTTCAGTGGAAGATAAATACCAGCATCGGCAACTATCTCACCGTCTAAAACAGCAGCACCTATTTTAACACTTTCGCCTTTAAAAGTATAGCCGTCTTTTATGGCCTGGATAAAAGTTTCCTTGTTGGACATTATTTAAAATTTTGGGAAGTTATGAATGACAATGAAAATGTAAATTAAAGATAAATAAATGCGGCAATTAAAATATTCTAAATTTAAGGAAACAACATTGAGGAAACGCTTTAGTTTTAAGATGCAAACAGGAGATTTTTTTAACATGTTAAATCAAAGCAATTCACCCTGGTACATTATAGAAATATGCAGGATATCAGTAGCAAGCCCGGAGATAGTGTAGAATATATCAAGGGAAAGATTACATAAGCTAATGAGTTAAAAAGAAAATGTTTTTTTCAGAAGCAGGCTTTTTAGCTTGCCCTTTTTACTTGTTTGTTTTTCAAATTTTTTTCCTTTAAAATAGTACATAATTACTTCCTTTGTCTTTGGATCTATGATAAAATATTCCTTTACGCCATTTCTTTCTTACACATTGCGTTTGATAATTTTATCATTTTTTGCACTGCCTGGAGATAGAATTTCAATAGTCAAATCCGGCGCTCCTCTTATTTTGCCATCTTTGATGATCTCTAAATTTTCTTTGGAAATATAAAGGATATCGGTTTGGTAAGCGTTTGCGTCATCCAAAATAACGTCCATTGGAGCAGCCACACATTTCCCCGAACCATTTCTTTTTACCAGTTTAAAAATGGATACAGATAGTTCAAGACTTAGTTTCTGTTGAAAAAATCGGGGGCTGGTGTCATATACAATGTATTTTCTATTACTTCGCACAAAAGCCCCTCCGGCAGCAATTCATACAATGCCAGCGCAGTACGGGGTATTTTGTCTTTTATTTTTATCAGGCTGCTCATAATTTAAAATTATAAAAAAGCCGGTAATTTACAGTTTAATAAAATTGAATCCCTACACGCTGGTCGGCCTTTTGTATGTTAAACCTTTTACCAATCCTGCTCATAATGGAATAATTATTGACTACACAGATTTAAAAAAATAATCATTCATGAAATTATATACTTGTACCAGTTGCGACAACCCGCTTTATTTTGAAAATTCTACCTGTCTTAATTGCAATCATACCGTAGGTTTTGATGCAGGAAAATTTAACCTTGTTGCATTGGTAAACAATCAAAATGGCTACTCTCCTATTAATAATAAAAATGAATTGTACCGCTTTTGTTCAAATGCAATTCATGGCACCTGCAACTGGCTGATACCAGTTACACAAACATCCTCTTTCTGCATAGCCTGCGAACTGAACAGAACAATTCCAGCGCTTTCAACATTTGTAAACCAGGATAAATGGAAACGGATTGAGATGGCAAAACACAGAATGGTTTATTCTTTACTTCGCCTACGTTTGCCGGTAGCAGCAAAAAAAAGTGTAAACGATATTGGCGGAATTGCTTTTGATTTTATGAGTGATACGTCGCCGGCAGAAAGGATAATGACAGGCCATGATAATGGTTTAATCACTTTAAACATTGAAGAAGCAGATGAGAATTTGCGCACCCGTCATAAATTAGACATGGGTGAAAAATACCGCACTTTATTGGGGCATTTCCGCCACGAAATAGGCCATTATTATTGGGACATATTAATCAAAGAAAGCAATCATCTTGAAAAATTCCGTGAACTTTTTGGTAATGAAGAAAAAGATTATGACGAATCATTACAGCAATATTATAGCAATGGTATCCAATCCAACTGGAATGATTATTTTATCAGTCCTTATGCCTCCGCACATGCGTGGGAAGACTGGGCCGAAAGCTGGTCGCATTACATGCACATGATGGACACATTGGAAACGGCCTGGTCTTTTGGGATAGGGATACATCGCAAAGAAATGCAGACTGACGTTTACAATGATCCATATACAATTATCAATTTTAACGAAATTGTAAATATGTGGTTTCCGCTAACATTTGCCGTAAATAGTTTAAACAGAAGCATGGGTCATGCGGACTTTTACCCGTTTATTATTTCAGCACTGGTAATTGAAAAATTAAAATTTATACATGAAGTGTGCGGAGTTGGAAAACAATTAAATTAAATTAAAGCTGATTAAAATATTTCAGGCAAAGATTTTAAGCGAAAAACTCACTTCGCATTTTTGCCTGAAATCAAAAAATTTACTTCTTCCAGAATTGCCGCATATCTAAAGTATAAGGATATTCTTTATTGATCACCACAGGTGGCGGATCGCAATAGAATGGCTGCCGGTCTTGTGAGATATAATGCTGTATAATACCAAAACCAGGCGAAGGCCTTAATACTTCCTGGGTATGACTGGTATTGCCAAAGCGGTTCCAGCGCCTGCTTTCCGCCTCGTAACTGTTAATGGGAAAGCTATCATAACTTCTACCGCCGGGGTGGGATACATAATAGGTGCAGCCCCCGATAGATCGGCTGTTCCAGGTATCTACCACA
Organism: Chitinophagales bacterium; assembly: GCA_038213285.1. Classification (GTDB taxonomy): domain Bacteria; phylum Bacteroidota; class Bacteroidia; order Chitinophagales; family Chitinophagaceae; genus Ferruginibacter. Next base: position 13,586 of record JBBQTL010000006.1, on the reverse strand, counting down.
TCAAAAGTAAGCGGCGCATCAATGCCAATGGTAGGGTGCAGGGCAGATGGTGGCTGCCATGCACGATAGCGAACACCACAAACATACTCACCTTTTATAGCCGTTGCCTTTAAAGGCACCCTCGTTCCATTGCACAATAAAATATAACGGCTGCCATTCAAACCTTTTAGCGTCACCTGTACTTTTTCCAAGGAGGAATCTACAAACCTTGCTGTGCCGCCACTGCTCATTTCTTCTCCCAATACATGCCATGGTTCAATGCCCATGCGTATTTCCATTTCAATATTCTGCAATTGCACTGTTCCATAATGCGGAAAACGAAATTCAAAGAATGGTTCAAACCAACTCATATCAAATGGATAACCGGCCTCGTTTAAATCGCTCACAACTTCTTTTATGTCTTCATGCACATAATGCGACAGCATGAATTTATCGTGGAGTTCGGTACCCCATCTTACCAGGTCGTGTTTGTATGGTTTTTTCCAGAACCAGGCAATCAATGCCCGTATCAATAACATTTGTACCAGGCTCATCTTTTTATGCGGAGGCATATCAAAAGCCCTGAATTCCAGTATTCCCAATCTACCCGAGGAGGAATCGGGTGAATATAATTTGTCAATACAAAATTCGGAGCGATGGGTGTTACCGGTTATATCGGTTAGCAAATGACGAAAAATACGGTCCACTATCCAGAAGGGAATAAATCCATCTTCCGGTACCTGTGTGAAGGCGATTTCCATTTCGTATAATTTTTCATCCCGCCCTTCATCTATCCTCGGCGCCTGGCTGGTAGGGCCAATAAAGGCGCTTGAAAATAAATAAGATAAACCGGGATGATGTTGCCAGTACGTAATTAAACTACGCAACAGATCGGGCCTGCGTAACAGCGGACTTTCGGAAGGGGAAGCACCGCCAATGGTAATATGGTTGCCACCGCCAGTGCCGGTATGCCTTCCATCCAGCATAAACTTTTCCGTTCCCAACCTGGATAAAAAGGCCTGGTCGTACAGCGTATCGATAATGCCGGTTAACTGTTTCCAGTTTTTTGAAGGATGAATATTTACTTCAATTACACCGGGGTCTGGTGACACTACCAGTCGTTCCATCCGGTAGTCTCTTGGCGGTTCGTAGCCTTCAATCCTCACGGGTATCTGTAGTCTTTCAGCGGTGGCTTCAATCGATGCTACCAGGTCAAGATAATGTTCCAGGTATTCTAATGGCGGTAAAAATATATACACAATACCTTCCCTGGGTTCTACACACAACGTGGTTTTAATCGTTTCCACTTCAAACAATGGCTTTATTTCAGGCTCTTTTTCTACTTCCTTTTTTTTAAGTTTAAACGGATCCAATTTCTCCTTTTCCGGCTCATGGCTTTTTATTTTCTGAGGCTTAGGCGGATGAACGGTGACGGTATCATAACGGGATAGAATGGTTTCATCGTAGTGTTCCAGTTCGGGCAGGTCTTCAAATAAACTTCTTTCCACTTTTTGAGGCTCATCGTCCTTAGCTACTTCGGGTAGCGAATCCAATGGCAGGCGCAATCCCATGGGTGAGTTACCAGGTATGAGAAATAAATGATCCCTGTTGAGCACCCATTTACAGCTTTTCCATCTGCTGTTTTCGTAATTCCATTTTAATGGTAATGCAAAGCCGGCCGGTGTATCCAGCCCCTTATCTAATAATTGCGCCAGCGTTTTCCTTTCCAGCGCATCCTTCATATTTACTTTTGAAAGATCAATGTTTACCGGTGTTTTACCCTCGGCCCATAAAAAATAAAATATATCTTCATAAGCCACGCTCATATTATCCGGGCTTACCGCTAACTGCTTTGCCAGTTCTTTTGTAAAAAGTGCTGCGTCTTCATGTGTATAATCCTTCTCCTTTTTCTCATGTGCAATCAGCTTTATATTTTTCCAGATCGGGTAATGGTCTTTTCTCCAAAACAAACCATACTGCCAACGGGGTAAAGGCTCACCCGGATACCATTTTCCAAGGCCATAATGTATCATACCATCGGGGCCAAATTGTTCCCTTAGCCGGAAAATCAATTCGTGCGACAGGATGCGTTTTTGTTTTCCATCTGCAGTAGTATTCCATTCCTCCGCTTCCATATCATCAATGGAAACAAATGTCGGTTCACCGCCCATTGTCATTTTTACATCCCCGGCTTCCAGGTCTTCATCCACCTTAAAGCCCGTTGCATTTATGGCAGTCCATTGCTCTGTTGTATATGGCTTGGTTACTCTTGGATCTTCGTGTATACGGGTAACAGTATTGGAAAAGGTGAAGGTGGTTTCACATACGTCAGTAGCTCCTACCACCGGAGCGGCACTTGCAAAATCCGGTGTGCAGGCCAGTGGAATATGACCCTCGCCGGCAAATAATCCCGATGTAGGATCCAGCCCTATCCAGCCTGCGCCGGGAATAAACACTTCCGTCCAGGCATGCAAGTCTGTAAAATCGTTTTCAGGACCAGAGGGACCATCCAATGATTTTATATCTGCCGTTAACTGCACCAGGTATCCGGACACAAAACGTGCAGCGAGGCCTAGATGGCGCAATATCTGCACCAGCAACCAGGCAGAATCTCTACAGGAACCCAACGCTTTCCCCAGTGTTTCTTCGCACGTCTGTACGCCTACTTCCATCCGGATGGAATAGTTAATATCCCTGTTTAGCTTTTGATTGATATACACCAAAAAATCATTGATGGTCTTTTTACTTCTATCGATCCCAGCAATCCATTTTCTTAACAGTGGCCCGTACTCTTTAAATTCAAAATACGGAATCAGTTCTTTACGCAATTGCTCATCATATCGGAAAGGATAGTTTTCTGCATAATCTTCCACAAAAAAATCAAATGGATTAATCACCACCATATTGGCGATTAATTCCACTTCTACACTTAATTCCATCGTTTTATCCGGAAATACCACCCTTGCCTGGTAGTTACCAAATGGATCCTGTTGCCAGTTGATGAAATGCTCTTTCGGCATTATTTTAAAAGAATAGGCTTCAATTTTTGTTCGGGAATGAGCAGCGGGTCTAAGCCTGAATACATGAGGTGATAAACTAACCAAACGATCGTACGTGTAAGTTGTTTTGTGGTTGATTGCTACGCGTATAGCCATAATAAAAAGATTAAGTTTTTAAAAGTTGGCGGCGAACAATCTGTATAAAAATAGTGGCTTTTTTCAGGGTTACAAAATTTATTGTAAGCAATATCCCAACAGATAGAAGCTGGTGATTGCTTGCAGAATTGAAAAGATTTTGTTTATTATAAAATTGCCCTTAAAAACTGGAAAATTAGTAGGGTAAAAATGAAAAATCTCCAGTAATAAAAGACGATTTGTACTTTAAAAATCAAATCCCTTCCGTCACACTTAAAATAAGTCTTTAAAATTTTCGCCGGTTGTTTCAGGATTGCATAAGTGGCAGGGGTAAGTGCATGGAATCATACACCATTTCAACCGTTCTTTTGTCTTCTGCTAATATAAAAAGCTTGTCATCTTCCTGGATAATGGTTGATCCTACCGGGATAATATATTCGTTCTTTCTTTTTACGGTCATTATAAGTGCTCCTTTAGGAAAATCAAGCTGCACCACCATCCGGCCAATCACGGTGTTTCCGGGTAATATGGTTATTTGCACTTTCTCCTTTTTGGAGTTATCTGCAATCTCGAAATCAGTTCGCCTTTTCGCTTTGGATGGCACATCCAGGTGAAGCAGCTTTGCTACATAGGCCAACGTGGTGCCCTGAAGCAGTACCGAGGAAACAGAAATAAAGAAAACCAGGTTAAAAATTAGTTCCGCTCTTGCTATCCCGCTGATTAATGGGTAGGTTGCAAATACAATGGGCACCCCTCCCCGTAGCCCAACCCATGATAAAAACACTTTACTTCTAACATTGGATTTAAAAAAGGCAAGACTGATAAAAACGCCAATTGGACGGGCTACTATTATAAGGAAAGTAGAAATCAGCAAGCCCTTCCAAATAACCGGTAAAATGTGTGATGGAAATACCAACAGGCCCAGTGTAAGAAAAAGGGTTATTTGCATTAGCCATGCCTGCCCATCGTAAAACTTTATCAGGCTTCGTTTATGAATAAAACTACTATTCCCTAAGATGATAGCAGAAATGTAAATCGCCAAAAATCCATTTCCCCCTATAAAATGAGTAGCCGAATAGGTAAGCATTGCAAGCGCAATGGTCAACACCGGGTATAAGCCTTCCGTTTCCAACTTTATATTGTTGATTAACCACAAACTGGCCCTGCCCATCAAAAACCCCATGGCACCACCAATGATAAATTCTTTAAAAAAAGAAACAACCAGGTCTGCAAAATCAACCTGGCCGGTAGCAACAATGGTGGTTAATGAGATGGTAAGAAAATAAGCCATCGGGTCATTGCTACCGCTTTCCAGTTCGAGTACCGGGCGCAGGTATCCCTTTAATCCAATGCCCTTAGTGCGAAGAATAGAGAACACTGCAGCAGCATCAGTAGCAGACACGATTGAACCTAATAGTACCCCCTCGGCCAAAGTAAAACCAAATGCCAGGTGAACAAAAACGCCTACTGAAAATGCAGTAACAAAAACGCCCACAGTTGATAACATTACTCCTTTCCAAAGTACCGGCTTTATTACCTTCCAGTTTGTATCTAAACCACCGGAAAACAGGATGAAATTTAATGCTACGATTCCAATCAACTGTGCCAACTTTGCATTCTCAAACTGAATTCCTCCTATTCCTTCGGAGCCTGCGAGTATACCAACTACCAAAAAGAAGATTAGTGTAGGTACACCCAGCTTACTGGTAGTTTTGCCTGCAATTATACTAATCAACAATAACAAGGACCCAATCAATAAAATATTTCCCGGTGCTATTTCCATCTGCTAACTTGTTTTAAAAATTTAAAGTGCCATACACCTACAAACGAATAATTTCGCCTTACCTATTACCCGGATTAACAAGCTCATTTGATATTATAACCCGATACAATGCAGCCGGTAAGCCGGCCGGTTTATTCAGTTAAATTACTTGTTAACTACTTAATTGCGAAAGCAGGCTATCTAAAAAGGCTTCATAACAAAAGGGATAAAAAAGAATATGGAACCGAAAGGAATTTCCGGAAATTGTATGAATAATAAATATAAGAAAAGTATTTATTTTTTACGAGTGATTCATACATGATAACCACGTGAAATTATGGCATATTCTTAATGTTTTTACTTTTTCCTCTCAAAGTTAAAAGTGCGTTGGGGCATTTTTTTATATCCATCACATCAATAATGATAATTGAATGTGCTACGGTAAAACATAGGTACCTTTATACCCACCAGCTTTTATATCATTACATCTTTTAAAATAAAGACCATGCAGCAAGAAAAAAACAATACTAATAAACCGGTAAAGCCCAACCTGAAACATGACAATATGGAATACTCAGCCTCTACGGATGGAGACGATATTTTAGATTCTGATAAGGAAAACATTTTGGAAATTGAAGATGAAGAAATTACTGCTGAAGAGCTTGAATTATTACAGGGCGATGACGTTGATGACCAGGCCGAAGCACTCAATAGTGCAGAGACTGATAGCGAGGCGGATGAAGATAATTTTCTAAACGAACCTGAACCAGAAGATGATTCTACCACGTTTTTAACGGGTAAAGAAGAGAAGCAACACCCGAAAAGAAACTAACCAAAGAATAGCTTTGCAATGTTGACATTTTAAGTATAGGTTTGTTTCCTGTTTATGTCAGAAGCATCGCCCTTATTGCAATCGGTCAAAATATCAATTAAGTTTATTCTATCCTGCCGGCAGTCATTTACGCTGAAAATATTTCATTCAAAATACCGCAGGCATTTGCTTTATTCCCTTCTCATTGATTTTTTTCTAATCATTTTCATTTTTAAGCAATTAAAAAAAGGAAGTAATTATGACAACTATCAAAAGAAATGCGAACCAGGCTTTCCCCGGGTTTTTCAATTATTTTCTTACAAAAAATTTATTGAACCGGCCCATGGAAAACAGTTCGCTTACCGGCATTACCATTGCAGCTTTTATTATCAGGAAGTAAGAGGCAAAACAAAAACGCCCAAGCCTAATTCAAATTAGCTAATAACAATTATTAAAAAACGGGATTCCAAACGTGTAACAGCGTTGTTTGGAATCCCGTTTTAATTTCTGATATTACATCTGTATTTAAACCATATCAAGCAGCTTTCTGCAAATTATTTCTTTGTTGTAGCTGGAAAATGCTGAATTTTTTGATCCAATTCCACAATCTTGCCTTTCTCTATTTTCAAATCATCCACTATAGAAATGGAATCTGTTTTTCCTTTTTTATCAGTTTGTATTTCTTTGTACCAAACGGTTACATACTCCAGCTTTTTATCTTTGGAAATTACTGATTCCCAGTCTCCCATCACTATTTTCAAGGCAGAAATTTCAGCCCTTGATTTAGTAAACATTTTCCTAAGACTATCGTTGCTCATTTTTTCTTGATACCCATCAAACCTTAGCTCCACACTATCACCAAAAGCGGTTATACAATTGCTGATATCACCATTTTCATAGGCTTTCATTGATTTCAAAACATTAACTACATGCATTTGATCGCCGGGTTGCCATTCGTTGTAGGGTTTTTCAAGGGTATAAGCGTAATCCAGCTTTTCAACGATTGCAGTTGTTGGTGTTTCGTCTGTTGTCTTTACTTCGGTGGTACTGCTTTTATCGTTGCACCCAAATGCGAATAATCCCATAAAAGCGACAATCAATGTTTGTTTCATGTTTTTTATTTTATGATGAAAGAAAGGTTTAAAGAACAATGGAACTCCATAAAAAGAAGGAATGATTAATCAATTCGTTAAACTACTGATAAGGTAGATAATAAAATGGTACGATACAAGCAATTGTGATGAATATTATCCGCATAGGAAAAACCGGAAGGAGATTTTAAATTATACCTGTTATTGCAGTCAAACAGTGCTTGCACGATATTGACTGTCAATAACAGGTTTGCTGATTTCAGAGATGGGCTTTAAAATGATTTCTAATAATGCCATAATTCCTTATTTTTCAACAACATATTTTCAATAGCACTTACAATTTCAGCAGGAACTTTTCCCTCAGTTCTTTCATCTTCCTTACCATCCCTGCTAAAGGAATCGGTAAAAGTTAGTTGAAGGGTTTGTCCGGAAAGTAATGATTTCTCCCGTTCCTTGTCTGTTATAAAAAAATAATAAACACCATTTATAACAAATGTTTTTACCATTAACCCAAACGGCTCATTATTATATTCCATTCTTAAACTTCCTTGTAGTGTCATAAAATAAATCGCTTCTAAATAAATTATGAAATGTGATTCTTTTTGAGATACGTGGTACTTTATAAGGGCTGGAAAATTTAAACAGATGTGGAAATTACGGCATTTACCGTAAATATACTATAATTTTCCCCTATTTCTGGTGGTTTTTACTACCTGATAATTTTTATTCAATGCTTGCCAACGAATTTGCAGCAGGTAGAAGCCATATGTGGCAGGAGATTTATACTGATAAATTATTTAAAGTGCTCTGTAAATACAATTTTTCAACCTAGCGGGCAAAACAGCCGGGTGGTACGATATTTTTGGGAAAGATAAAATTTCAACGATTAGTAATGGATACCTGGTAAGATTATTCATTCCGTGTTATCTAATAATTTTTCCAACAGAGCCGTTTTCGCCCGGAAATAATTCAAAAACCCGCCCTGGAAAAAGGTCTGCTTCTTCTTTGTGCGACACATATAGTATTGCCGTGCCGGTTTCAGCGGCTATTTTATTAATGAGCCCGGTAAACAATACAGCCATTTCATCATCCAGGCCGGAAGTTGGTTCATCCAATATCAATAAAGGCGGGTGTTTCACCATTGCCCTTGCAATCAAAATCATTCGCTGATGACCATCGGGAAGCATTCGAAAAGCTTGATTTTTATTTTTATTCATTCCGATAAGTACCAGCCATTCCCGGGCAAGTTGCACCTGCCTGTCGGAGGGCTTTATGTACAAACCTACAGAATCAAAAAAACCGGAAATGATCATTTGCTCAATGGAATCCAGCCGTTCAAAATGCAAAGTCATTGAAGGCGTGAAGTAACCGATTTTTTCCTTCAACTCCCATACTGTTTCACCACTTCCTTTTCTGTGGCCAAAAATCTCCAGGTCCTGGCCGTACCCTTTCGGGCTATTTCCTGTTATTAAAGCAAGCAATGTACTTTTACCTGAACCATTTGGACCGGCTAATTGCCAAAAATCTCCTTTTTTAATTTCCCAACAGATATTCTCCAGCACAGGCTGTCCATTGAATTGAACACTAATATTATTCATTTTTACCAATGTACTGCTCTCCAATTCATAATGAGTAAGAGGTGGAGGTATCGTGCCTGTAAAAAATTCACTTCCTTTTAATTTTAATCCGGAAAGAAATATCTCCGCAGCCTGCTTTTCAACTACAGAACAACCTGCGATGGAATAAACAGTTTGAATAAAAGGTAACAACTCCCTTTTCCTGTTAAATACCTGTATCAGTATAGTAGAGGATGCAATTTCCTTAAGGGTCTGCAAGATCAATTGCCGGGTATCTTTATCAAGGCTTTCAAATACATTATCGATAATAATAAAGCCAGGCTTTTTGCCAATGATATAGGATAATAAGGCTTTCCGCTGTTCACCGCTTGATGAACAGGCCAATGTATTATTTTTACCGGCAACAATTTCAAAATGATCATGTCGAAGTTCCTCATCTATAAAATATTGCAAGGTTTCAGTTGAAAATATTTCGCCCCTTAAATCTTTGAAAGCTAAATTGAAATCAAACAGGTTGCCAGTCATTACCTGTTCCATCAGCCAGGCTTTATCACCATCATGCGTTATATAAAAGGCGGTATGTGGTAATTTTTCCATTTAGTTCGACTCTCTAAAAAATTAATTTAGTAAATTCCCGGGAGGGCTGTCGCAAAAATAACTGGCAGTATTGCTCTTTCAAAATAAATCTGCTTCAACTACCATTTCGGGATAGTATTGCTTAAAAAATAACAATTGAAATATTCGGAGGGATCAGGATATTTAAATTTTAGCAAAGCGGATTTGTTTACTAAAGCAATTTCATCCTATTCATTTTAGATAAGCATAAAATTCAAATAATAAAGAGAGGGAGTAACGAAGGAAAATCAAACTATTGAATTAATGTTTGTCAGCAAAACAAAAAAGGTAAAGCATCCATTAAAATGACGCTTTACCAGTAAATACATTCTCAAGTTCTTTTTACCCGTTACAATTTCCCAATAAATAGTAAATAATTATAAAAATGATGATTGTACTAAAACATCCGCCGCCCAATTTTTTTGCACCATAGCCAGCTATTAAACCTCTGAATAATTTGTTCATGTCAATATTTATTTGATAGTAAGTTAAAACGATTCTAATTAAAAACATTAATTATACCAAAGTTTGTTGCTGCGGCCCGATGGTTTGAAATTTGCCGGTTCACTAATGCACTGACAACAATACGTTGGTATTAAAGAATAACTTCTGTAAAAATAGTCATGCATTTATCGTTCGCTTTTTAACCTGACCCCTCCTTAAATTCAGACCTGACAAAGCTTTTATGGCCTCGCTCTCTTGTGTTGACGGGCATAAATAAGTCTCAATGGTTATGAAATGATATAGCCAATGATAAGCGGAAAGAAATAATGATGTCTTCAATACTTTTAAATAATTAAAAACGCTGCCAACATCCGAAACTCAACATATCTGGATCTATTAGTAGAAAATATTACCCACTAATTTTGAGTTGCCGACCGGCATCTCTGATATTAGTTGCGTTTTGCACAGATTACCATTGGCAGTATTATTGTAGCCGGTAACAGTATTGAATAATCTTTAAACCAAGTTACAAAAATGGACCTCACAAAAGAAGATTTACCAGCCACCATACAGGCATTTGATTTACAGGACAACAAAGAAATTTTTATAGCCGAGCAGGTGGTAAACAGCCAATCGGAAATAGAAACATTTACAAACCGATATGCAGGTAAACTTATTAAAGCAAAAAAAGTTGCTTCAGTTGAAACCAGCAGCAATTATGGAAACCCTGCATATACAAAGAAGCGTTCCTCCAACGGACTAATAATTATCGTTTTTATTCTTATTATTACTGCATTGGTTATTTATGGATTTTCTACCGGTTGGATCCAGGAAAAATTAAATCTGAAGATTTAATCACTTACCTGAAAAGGAAGGTGAATAATTTATTGGCTGGCTTTGCGAAAGTAAATTCAGGGAACTGATGCACTGTAACCAGGGTTGATATCCTTGCTATCTTATTAGTCAAAAAAAAAGCAAGGGATTCTGTGAATACAAAAAGATTGATTAGGCAGAGGATACTATATACTTGTTAAAACCAAGACTGCATTTCCTCATCATCTGCCTTTATAATAACAGGTGCAACTTCCGGCTCCGGAGATTCGGGCGCCGGATTCAACGGAAGTTCTTCTTCTATGTCAGCAGCTAACTCTTCTATTATGCTATGCAGCCCGGGTTTGGTGATCATTCCATCTACCACCGCATCTTTTTCAAGATGTATTTCTACCGTACTGATATTTCCTCTTATGTAGGACTCATTTTGCAAAACCATCTTGCCGCTGCAAGCTATGTCACCGGTAACCTTACCAAAAATTTCCAATTGATGCGCTTTTACATTGCCATTGATAAATGCATTTTTTAAAATCAGCAACCTTCCGTTTACAATTACATCTCCATTTACGGTACCGGCAATTTGCCCGGGAACGTCCACGGTAAAATTACCGGTAACCGTCATGCCGGCTGGTATGAAGAAGCTTTTTTTAGAAGCCACGGTATTTAATATATTTTTGAGTAAAGTCAATATCGATACTTACGGAGGTGATCAACTATTTTTGTCAAAAAAGGAAACAGCCGTGGATGCATTACCCAAATCAATACCAAGGCAGCGATCGGGTTTTGTATCTGAGATACGCAACGAATTATACAGGTAACCAATACTTACCAGGTTCTCCGGATCGGGTACCACTTCTACCGGGATGAACCCGGCAAATTCTTCCGCCACCGCATCAGTCAATTCTTTATAATACGCTCCACCACCCATCAGGTATATTTTATCACAAGATTCAAGATCAGCATCGGTAAAGTGCTTGCGCAAAAGTGGTGATATTACTTCCCGGTAATATTGGGTAAGTAATTCTTTTCGCATTCCCTGCAAATCAATCCGCTTTCTGTTGGTAAATAAAGAGCCCTTCGCAAACGCGTCATCCATCTGGTGCTCGTTCTTCATTTCCAATGAATATTTTTGGTTCAACTCACGGGTAAGGTTACCTATTACATACCGTATTCCGTGGCTGCTAAAACTACTGCGGTGAATCAATCCGTCGGTGGTGGCCATCGCGCCTTCTACCGTTCCAAAACCAAAACTGATCGCAATAAGGTTTTCTTTTTCTGCGTTGGGAACCGTCTTTTTTAGTCCAATGATCCCTCCAACAATCTCCGGAATCACTTCATACAAGTCTATCTCAAACGTATTTTTCTTTATTCCACCCTTTAAATTAAAAGTATGGGTATCATGATCCAACAGAAAATGCCGCCGGGACAGGTATTGCTCGGCAAGTGATTTATAAATATTGTATGTCGATAATGGAAAACCCGTAGTAACAACAAAGGGGTGTTGTAATTTCTCCACCACATTTACAATGGCCGATCTGAACAGTATATCAAAATCTTCGCCATCCGGGGCTGCATTTACAATCCTGCCGGCATTTACTGCCGATCTTTTTGCAAGATTACCTACCAGGTACCAGGCGTCATTCCTTTTTATTTTAATTCCATTCAGCAGGTCCTTCGCTGAATTTTCAGTGTTGCCAAAGGCGGTTTCAAAAATGCTGGGAAAATTAATAGTAGAGACTTTCATTATTGGGTTAAGTTTTTCAAAGGTAAAAAGTAATTAAAATTTTTGTATGTAACTAAAATTTTTAAAAATTAATTGAATTGCATTTAACTCCGGATCACATCCTGGTCATTCGCTTTCTCTACGGTTCCCGGCATATTTTGTAAATTGTAAAAGATATTATCTTCCTGCAAAAGATAACGAACACACTTTTGCAGCAATGCAATTATACTTTGATCAATCATGCTGACAGCATCCTTCAAGTTAAACTTGTAATGCTCCTCAATCGAAGGGTATCCCAAATATCAGCCTGCTAAATTTTTACCGCTGATAACCCAAACGAAGAATTAAACGAATAAGTATTTACTATTAAAAAGATTGGCAACGTTTCCGGAGAATTTGAGAGACACCCGGCAAGAAGGTAGTTTACTTTGAGGAATTTATTTTTACTATTTTCACAAAACATACCGACATACATGCAAGCGAAAAACATAGATGAAGTAATCAACTACCTGGAAACAATTATACAGGAAACAATAACCGATGAAAATCCAATGGGTTATTTTGCTGCTTTATATCACCAGGTAACAGTAACTATTAAAGAAGGAATAGGTAAAAAAATTTACATGGATAATAGCAGGATGGAAAAGCTGGATGTAGTTTTTGCCAACCGTTACCTGGAAGCATACACGCAGTATAAGCAACGCCAGCAATGCACCGATAGCTGGCAATACGCTTTTGATACCACCAAAGATTATTGGCCAACGGTATTGCAAAACCTGTTACTTGGAATGAATGCCCATATTAACCTTGACCTTGGAATTGCTGCCGTACAAACCTGCCCGGGAGATGGAATTCATTTATTAAAGGATGATTTTAATAAGATCAATACGGTGCTGGCAAGCCTGGTAGCAGATGTAGAAAAAAGGCTAACGGTCATTTGGCCACGACTTCATTATTTACTGCAACGGTTTGGAAAGGTAGACAGTTTTTTAGTAGATTTCAGCATGCAGCAGGCAAGAGATGGTGCCTGGAAGTTTGCGACAGAACTTGCTGCGTTAAATGTGCAGCAACAGGAAACCTACATCAAAGACCGTGACAAAAAAATTGCTGAAATAGCGAAACTGGTTAGCAAACCCGGGTTTTGGGTGAGCACCCTTTTTATGATTATTCGCATTGGTGAAATTGGGTCCGCGGGTAAAAAGATAGAAGCGCTCTGGAAACGCAGAGAACTGTGATTCATTTATGTAGTAAAAATTATGCTGCTATATTATCCCCAGTCATTGAAATATTAGCGTATCCGACTAAGTTTGCCGCTGAATACGTTCAAGATGGCAAATAAAATTGAAATTAAAATCGGGCTATTATTAGCTCCCCAACAATTATTCAAAAATTTCTCCATACTTCAAACACTGACGATTACTAAATCAGCGGCAGATGTAAAGTATGAAACAAGCGACCTTGACAGCCGGGAGCTTAAAAAATCCTTCCCGCAGCTACCAAATCTAGTAAAGGAATTGCTCATTTGCTTTAGTGCCGGCTATGGGGATATGCGAAAAGAACATATCAGGTTAAAGTATAAAACCGGCAGATCTGCACTCCCGTTTAACGAATATTATGAG
>JBBQTL010000005.1:0-72480 GCA_038213285.1 Chitinophagales bacterium | reverse complement strand
GAATGAAATATTAACGCAACAAATTCCAGCGGATATGAAGGCGGACGACATCATTATGGATGCCATCAATACATCGCCAGATAAGCAAAACGCAAAAATTTCTTCTGATAAAAAAGTGGAAGAATTGATGCAGCGGTATTTATTTACGCAGACAGAGATATTCAAAAAATTTTCTACAGACCACGATTTTCAAAGGCGTTACAAGGAATTTATTTTTGACACATTATGGATACAACAGGGAAAACAACCACCAATGAATTTGTAACAAAGCGTGATACTAAGTATTCAGCTAACGCACCAAGCCAGGCAGATTTGCAAGTCGCACAAAGGCGACATGCAAAAGCCAACCTTACAAAAGAGGCTGACGTTACCTGATTCCCATCACCATACAAAAACCGGAAACGTTTTGTGCAACCCAGGGTTCCCACAGCCCCCTTAAAATCTCAATCTGAACTGCAGTGGCAGACACTAATCCAATTCATCTCCCCGGCAATTCTTTTCACCTAATTTTCCCTATTGTTTGCGGTCATCCCTAAATAATGCCACTCATCCAAAATGACTTGAAAAAAGCCGCTTACAGGTATCAATAGGACCTGCACTTGCTGGTAAATTAAAGCCGAATCTATATTTTCGTTGATTAACATTTTCAAATTAAAATAAATCAATGATTAACTCCACAAAAAAAATCGGGTTTGTATGGCTTGCCATTTGCTCTGGATTAATGGCATCTTCCCAAAACAAGCCGGCAATACCTCCGGGCTCCGGTACTGATAAGCCTGCTGCTGAAACGCCAAAGTCGGCCCCAAAACCTTATAAAGACGTAATAACAGCCAAGGCGATTACCAGCAAAGGTTTTCTCACCGTACACAAAGTAGAAGAGAAATACTTTTTAGAAATTTCGCCCTCAATATTTGGCAGGGACATTCTAATGGTAAACCGGGTTTCTAAAGCTTCTGTTGAAAGTCCCAAGACTTTTGGTGGTTATGCCGGCGACCAGATTGGAGGCAACGTAATTCGTTTTGAACAGGGCCCCAACAATAAAGTTTTCCTGAAGAACATTTCTTACAATGTAAATCCGGATAGCTCCAAACCGATGTACAAATCGGTGATGAACAGTAATATTCAGCCCATTGCCCTGGCATTTGATGTAAAGGCGATCGCCAGTGATAGTTTGGGCAAAGGAATCGTAATTGAAATTACTGATATCATCAACGGTGACAATGAAGTGTTTGGTTTTACCGGTTCGGGAAAGAGCCAGTTTCGGGTAGGCGCCTTCCAGTCCGATAAGTCGTACATCGTATCTGTTCGCCCTTACCCCAAAAATATTGAGATTACTACAGTAAAAACTTTTGTGAAAAGTGCAGACGTAGTAACACCCATACCGGGTCAACCGCCGAGACCTGTAAGCATGGCAACCGTTACCTTAGAATTGAACAGCTCCATGGTTTTGCTTCCGGCAAAACCAATGAAACCACGCTACGAAGATAAAAGAGTGGGATATTTTGGAACCAGCTATACCGACTACGATGCCAATCCACAGGGTGTAAAAGACATCGACCTGATTGCCCGCTGGAGACTGGAGCCAAAGCCGGAAGATATGGCGAAATACAAAAGCGGCCAGTTAGTTGAACCAGTTAAACCAATTATTTTTTACATAGATCCTACCACTCCTAAGAAATGGGTGCCTTACCTGATACAGGGTGTAAATGACTGGCAGGTTGCATTTGAACAGGCCGGTTTTAAAAATGCCATCATGGCTAAGGAAGCACCTACCAGGGAAGAAGACAGCACCTGGAGTATGGAGGATGCAAGAAACAGCGGTATCATATACAAACCTTCCCCGGTGGAAAATGCTTATGGCCCCAGTACCGTTGATCCACGCAGTGGCGAAATTATTGAAAGCCATATCGGGTGGTTTCACAATGTAATGAAATTATTGCACGACTGGTACATGATACAGGCCGCTGCCATTGATCCGAGGGCACGTAAAATGGTTTTTGATGATGAACTGATGGGACAATTGATCCGCTTTGTATCATCGCACGAAGTGGGACACACACTTGGTTTGCCTCACAACTTTGGTTCGTCTGCAGGTGTGCCTGTTGAAAAACTGCGCAATAAAACCTGGGTGGAAGCCAACGGTCATACCCCCAGTATCATGGATTATGCCCGTTTTAATTATGTAGCACAGCCGGAAGATAAAATTGGCGCTGCCGGCATTTATCCCCGCATTGGCGAGTATGATAAATGGTCGATTGAATGGGGTTACAGAATGATTCCGGACGCTGCTACTGCGGAAGAAGAAGTAGCTACGCTGGATAAATGGATTGAAGCAAAGGCCAATGATAAACGCTATTATTATGGCCGCCAGGGACAGCCCGATGATCCAAGAGATCAAAGCGAAAGTATTGGTGATAATGCGATGGTGGCTTCCACTTATGGCATTAAAAATCTGCAGCGTATACTCCCTAATCTTCCTGCCTGGACAAAAGAACCGAATAGAGATTATAGTGCATTGGCAGATATGTATAGTAAAGTGGTTGGACAGTTCAGAACCTATATCGGCCATGTAACCTATCATTTTGGTGGTGTGTACGAAACCATAAAAAAGAACAACCAGCCGGGTGATGTGTATGAA
This sequence comes from Chitinophagales bacterium, assembly GCA_038213285.1. Taxonomy (GTDB): domain Bacteria; phylum Bacteroidota; class Bacteroidia; order Chitinophagales; family Chitinophagaceae; genus Ferruginibacter. The sequence continues at coordinate 69,842 of JBBQTL010000005.1, read as the reverse complement.
TATGTGAGTAAACAAACCCAAAAAGAAGCCGCCGAATTTATTAACAAACAGGTATTTACTACGCCCACCTGGCTAATTAATAAAGACATCTCAGCCAAAACCGGCGTAAATACAACTGCATACATATTGGCCCTGCAGGATGCTGCATTAAATAAGATGATGAGTACGGCTACCATGAACAAAATGTTGAATGCGGAAGCCGCAATCGGCAATTTGGCTTACACCTTATTTGATTTGTTAAGCGATTTAAAGCAAATGCTTTTTACAGAATTAAACACTAAAAAGCCTGTAGATATTTACAGGAGAAATCTGCAAAAATCGTATGTAGAAAAACTGGGAAGTATCATCAATCCCACTCAATCGGGAACAACTATATTTGTTGTAAGAGGAGGTAATGCAGAACCGGTGATTGATACCAAAAAATCAGATATCATTTCTTATGTAAGGGGGCATGCACGTGAGTTGAAATTAATGGTGGATGCCGCCGCAGCAGTTACCGGTGACCGTGCTACCAAATACCATTTACAGGATTTGAGTGACCGGCTGAAGAAAATGTTAGATCCGAAATAAACAATGATATTATTTATTTCAACAGGCATCCGCTTTATACGGATGCCTGTTTTTATGTTGGGTAGTGAACCTGCAGGCAGGTTGCACCAGGGGAGTGTTGCCCTTAGCAAAAATAAGTGGGTGCTAGGCAAAAAGGAGGGTCAAACATTCCATTGTGCAAGAATACCGGAAATTAATAAGCTAACTATTTTATACATGTTTAGTAAATTGTATGAAATTTAAACCTGGAGCGTTGATGATGTTATTTTTTGTAATAATAGTACCAACCAATTATTGTTGATTTTATTCTTTTAAATATGCAAAAAGTCCTTGCTGTTAAACTGATACTGTTTTGTATAATCTGCCAGTTATCTTCAAAGGAGCAGAGTCTGTATGGTTTTGTAATGGAACAAAACAGCGGCAAAAAACCGGTTGAAGGGGTATTCATTAAAAGCAGCTTTGGTGCCAACCAGGTTACCACTAAAAACCTGGGCGACTATATCCTCACATTCCAGGATGCAAGGCCAGGTAAATCAGTGAGATTAAGTGTAGAGAAAGACAATTGGGTAATTACCGATCAAACCAAACTGGAAACCAACCTTCCTGAAGATCCTGCTCATCACCCCCATATTATTGTAATGTGCCGGAAGCAACAATGGGAGCAGCAAAATAAAGATTATAAAACCCTGCTTGAAAATTATATCAGAAAAACGTACGAGAAGGAAAGAGCTTTGCTGAATAAAGTGGATGCACAATACCAGAAAAAAATCGACTCATTGCAGGATAAATTCAGCAGCCTCGAAAAGGGCCTGAATGAGTTGGCCGATTTGTATAGCAAAACAAATATAGACGACTTGTCAGAGATTGAAAAAAAGGCCTGGTTACTTTTTAAAGCCGGTAATATTGATGAATGCATTACCCTGAGAAAAAGCCTGGAGAGTGAAAAGAACTTTTTAAAAGCCGGTGAAAAGGAAAAGCAATTGGATAGTTTAAGCAAGCTGATTGATACTGCAAAAACTGCCAGCAAAAATGAAAAAGAGCTACACAAGAGGAATTTAAGAGAAGAAGCAAGACTGGCGCAATTAAAATATGACTTTAAAACGGCAGAAGAAAAACTGTCTTTTTTGGCCTTGAACGATAGTACTGATTATGATAACCTGTTTAGTTATGCTTATTTTTTGCAAATCCAAAACCGGTTAGATAAGGCCATTTCATATTATTTTAAAGCACTAAATATAACTTCAAATAAAAAAAATATTTCCTTGATTCAAAATAACCTGGGAGTGATATACATGTATAACAACAACTACGCAGCATCCGAAAAATCATTTAATATTTCCCTCGAAATAAGTCAAAGTCTTTCGAAAGATACAATCGACTTAAATCAATCATTTGTTGCATTAACTTTAAATAATCTGGGGCTTTTATACTTCAAAGAACATAATTATACCGTTTCTGAAAAAGCACAATTTGAAGCAATAAAAATCTACAAACGACTCAATAAAGCATTCTCGGGAAACTTCTTTCTTGATTTAATCAGGAGCCTTTGTAACCTGGGCGCATTACTTAACAAAGAAAGAAAATATTATGAATCGGAACATGTCCTGGTAGAAGCACTTGAAATAACAAAACGATCTGATGGAGAACAAAATCTGGAATATGATCATATTAAAGCCGTTGTTCTGCAAAACCTCGGCAATTTATACAATTTTAAAAATAATTATACTGCAGCTGAAAAGGCACACCTTAAATCACTGGACATATTAAGGAAGCTCGCCAAAGACAATTCGGCTGCTTATATGTCGGATTTAAGCGGGGTGCTTAATGACCTGGGAGCTTATTATGTTGCAAACAATCGTTACATCGAAGCTAAAAAATTATTGGAGGAATGCCTGATTATCACAAGAAATCAAGTAATTGATAACCCATCTGCTTACGAACCAGACCTTGCTACTAACCTACAATTATTGGGCTTTTTATATACGAGGATTTCCAAATACCGGGATGCTGAAGAGGCTTATCTTGAATCAATCAAAATAAAAAGACTTTTATCTAAAAAAAATCCACCCATTTATGAACCAAGCCTGATAAAAGTTTTAATTGCCCTTGGCGAATTGTACAATGATGATAAAAATTATAATGAAGCAGAAAAGTATTATCTCGAATCAATAGAAATAATGAAGCGATATTCAACAGATAGTATCATTGCAAGGATGCTGGCAGCTAATCTTACTATCGTTGGTATTCTATACAATGAAAAAGGTGATTATCCTGCAGCCGAAAAAGCCTACATAGAAGCAATAGAATTAAATAGTAAATTTTTAAACGCTACACCTGATGAAAGCGAATTATCTTATTGCAATACTGTTGTTAACCTGGGTTTTCTATACACCGACCTTTATTATTCAGATACTATAAACGCATACTTTAAATACAGCCATATTGCTGATTCCATTCTATCTCACTATCCTGATGACAATGAAATAAAAAAAGATAAACTGCAACTAAGTTTACGATTGCAGAGCCCTGAAAATGCAAAAATTGGTTCCCTGCGAAAGCAATTGGATAAACAACCTGGCAACAAAGAAAAAATTGTGTTTCAGTTGCAGATAATTGTACTTGGTAAAAAAATTGCTGATAGAAAGGGAAATAGATATGCATTTGCTTTAGCCAGTGATTTGGGGAGCCTCTCCTGGTACCTGCTTCTTGATCAGCAATTTACTGAGGCAGAAATAGCAGCAAAAGAAGCCCTGCAACCCGCTTATAAAAATTTGAAGGATAATTATTATTTAGCAGAAACAGAATGGATAAATACCAACCTTGCACTGGCCTTATTGTACCAGGGTAAGTATGCAGAGGCCGAAAAAATATACATGACATTAAAAGACAAGCCTTATGGTAAAGCTTTTTATAGGGAAACCTTTTTAGCTGATTTGGATGAGCTGGAAAAGGCTGGAATTACACATAGAGATGTAGCAAAAATAAGGACACTACTTAAATGACAAATATTGAAAGATGGGGGAAAGTCAACAAGTAATTGATGTTTTTATTTCTCGCAAAAGCGCTGATGTGGCTTTGGCTAATCAACTGTACCGGTATTTTGTTGGCCGTGGACTAAATGTTTTTGAGTCGGACGAAACCTTGCCCAAAATGGGTAGCAGTGATTACCGCAAAGCCATTGATCATGCATTGGATGAATGCAAACACATGGTGGTAGTAGGCTCTTCAGTGGAAAATATCGCCTCGTCGTGGGTGGAAGCAGAGTGGGGGTTTTATATTGGCGAAAAAAGAGCGGGCCGGAAAAAAGGTAATATCCTCACTGTAATAACGGATAACCTTGAGATAAAGGACCTGCCTGCCAGTTTGCGATATTATGAAGTGCTTATTTTCCACAAAGAAAATTTTGACCGGGTAGCAGCTTATGTTGGCAAAGACTATGAAGACCCAAAATTTAAACCTCCCAAAAAGAATTTTTTTAAATCAAAATGGTTTTTGCCCACCCTTTCTGCTATTTGCCTGTTGGGCTTATTTTGGTATATTATTGATGAGCGCAACAAACCTTTTGATGCCACCCTCTTTATAAAACCATCCACTGCAGCTAAACTGCATCCATCTTATCCAGCATTTGAAGGAGGGGAACTATCACTGGTTTTAGATAACAAGGAAGAAAAGAAATCCTTTTCGGCCAATAGCGAAATTGTGCTCCGGCAGTTACCGGTTTCATACCAGGGTAAAAAAGTGCCGGCTAATCTGACTGCTAAATACTGGAAGCTGGAGCAGGATTCCATTGATCTATCGAAAACGGTTAATCTTACGATCGTTCCGGATGAAAGCCTGGCGATGATTTACGGAAATATAAAAGATGAAAATGGAAACGGTATCGATAGTTGTGAAATTGCAGATGGCGGCGACACCAGCTTTTTATCCGGCAATGATGGTTTTTTTAAAGTGACCTTGCCCTGGCACATGCAAAAAGTAAATTATACGCTGGATATTAAAAAAGCCGGATACAAACCTACTTCAGTAAATTATTTTGCAGGATCGGGAACCACTGATATCATGCTGAAAAAGTAAATGACTCTTTGTTTTTGTTACGCGGCCCTTGAGCAAGATGATCCGATAGCCATCGGGTTTTACATGGTCCTTTATATTTTCGACCCGACTTCCTTTTCTTCATAACGAATGGCCCAATCACTGTTTTCAATTTCAAGAATTTGTCTTAATATTTTAGCTTGTACCACCAGTGTTTGTTCATCGTGGCAAAACAGGATACTGTCTTCCACCTTTTTTAATTCATGAACAATTTTTCGGGATATAGCAATATTTCTTTTCCACTCGCCAAAATACCTGATGCCCTCCAGGGCTGCATACAAGGGCGGCAGTGTAATTGCCAGGAAAAGCAGGAATGGTTTTACCGCTGCAATATTCCAGTCTACATGTATTTCAAAATGTTCCAGTGCTTCCACCAGGAAGCTAACGGGGGCGGCGGTGAAAAATATAACTTTAGTGAGCGTAAGCCATTTTTCCATTTTTTCTTGTTTTTCGCTAAACCGTTTTATCCTGGTTTGTTGATGATAATTTACTTGTTCCGCTGCAAGGCACCAGGCAATTCTTTTGGAGTTTTCAATGTTGCTGATTTTGTTTACACTTTCGGAAGCTTCTTTTTCAATGGTCATCATTTCAGCGCCGGGTGTATAATCAGTTTCACCTGTTTTTGGGATGGAAATACCGGCATCCTTATACCATAATACGGTGCGTAAAAATTCCGCTCCTCTTCTTTTTACCAGGAAAACATTTTTCCATTTTTTTGCATAAACGCCTAACAAGATAAAAGAAGCGAAAAGAAAAAATAGCTCGCAGCAGGCGAATACGAATTTTAGTGAATGGGGAAGCGGGAATGCTAAACCCGTGGCAAAAGAAATTACGGCCAGTATCCCGGCAATAATGCCTGCGATCCATGCCGGCTCAAACCTGCGTTTTTTATATTTTACTGCTTCGGAATCCATTCTGTCAAAAGTCGCCTGTGCCTTATCTGCTTCAATTTCTTCACCTTCTTTTTTTATCCTGATGCCTTTTATATAATGTACCTTTTTGCCTTTCTCTACGGCATAATTTACAATATCTCCAGTGCCGCCCTTGCCATTGGCTGGTTTGCCGTTCCATACCGCCAATACAATATCGGCAATATCAACCATTCGCTTGCCTGTCTGGAGGTAAGCATCATTGCGTTCATCGGCTGTTGAAATATTTTGCAGATGCACTATTTCATACTCGTTTGCTGATAAGAGTTTTTCCAGTTGATACAACTCCATACCTTTAAAATCTTTCCTGTATTCTTCTATGCTAAAGGGAAGCATTAACTTTAATGGGATATGTTGGTTGAATGCTTCTTCTGCAAATAGGGTATCCGATCCGGCCGCTACCGCGGAGATGGCTAACAAATCCTTATCGATCTCTTTGAAGTATTGCAGGCTATGGGCGATATCTTTCCTTACATCTTCCGAATTGATTAAATCCCGATGGCCGGTGATGCATATTTTTAGCATTGTCTGGTGGATAGTTTGCAGCAAACATATAATAAAATATGGTAAGCTAAAAATAAGCTGGCAGTAACCATGTATGGGATAGCTATTAATTTAACCTCAAAGCTTGCCGTACTTACGCGGGTGGTTCCATTTCTGCTCTATACATTTAACAACAGTTGGCTATCAGGCCACTTTAATAAAATTAAATTATAGCGTGACTGTATTTCAATTTGAGGCAGTAAAGGTTTGTACCATTTGAAGTAAATCTGTCAATTATGGTGAAACAAACCATTACTTAAACGCACACTATATTGGTAGCTTTTTTAGCAAAAGATCTAAGTCATTACTCTTTTAACAATGTATGGATATCATCAGAGACCCTTTCCATATCCACTTTTTGGGTAGCGTTATAAATACCTCTTATCCTGCTTTTTTTATCAATCAATAACATGGATTCTGTGTGCAGAAATTCAGTTTCGTTTTTTTGTAAGCCGAGGCCTTTTTCTGCGAAATATGATTTTCTTCCCAATGCATAAATTTGTTCTTTGCTGCCTGTAAGCAGGAACCATTTTGCAGGGTCGATCTGATGCGCTGCTCCATAGGCCTTCAGTTTTGCTACAGAATCTACCCAGGGCATTACAGAAAATGAAATGAGTTTTACTTGATTGTTGTTGGCAAAGCTATCCTGTAATGCATGCAGGTTAACCACCATCTTAGGGCAAATGCCCGGGCATACCGTGAAGAAGAAATTGGCTACATAGATATGGCCATCCAGCGAATCCTTTGTGATTAAATGCCCCAGTTGACTGGTTAGGGTAAAAGGGGCGATCGTATGTATATTGGAATAATTGGGATCTTCCTTATCAATCCATACCGCATCAAATGCAGCGGTGTTGTAGAATGGCAATGTTTCTGTTTGTACGTTTTTATTGGTTTTGCATGAGTATAAAAACATGCAGCCGCCCATTACGAGGCGACCGCTATTTTTTATAAACTGACATGCAATCGAACCTGCCGATAACGCCATATAGTTTTCCGTTTTTTATTGTGAAATTATTGATTACCCTGCCGCTGTCATTCCATGATTGCTGTTTGCCTTCTTCATAGCCATTTACGTAATGCAGACTTTGCCATAAATGTCCGCTCATAAAATAAGAGCGTTGTTCTCCTTCAAACCGGTCATGCTGAAAATTGTTTACACCGGCCAATATGCCGTTTTCGTACCACACTTTATGGATGCCATCCCGGTTGCCGTTTTTATAACTTCGTTCGTATCGTTTGGTTCCGTTTTTAAACCAGCCCCTGGCAACGCCATTTTCTTTACCCGCAATCACCGGTATTTTTGTAATGATTGCTCTACCGTCTTTTTCAATGATGTACCCATTGTATTTATTGTGCTGATGAATCCAGGTGCCGTTGTTGTTGTGAAGGGCGGTATCCGTTGCTTCAATAAACGTATCCAGGGGCAACTGTACCCGTTCGGTATGCTTCGGATGACAGGATGCCATCAACAATAATATCAGTGAAAAATACTTCATCAGTTGGCAGTGCCTTTAGTACCATAATATTTACCACCATTGATATAGGGCGCAGCTTGTTTTAATGCGGCCGCACTGCTGGTGGTAGCAGCTATTGCATGGTAATGATAAATTTTATCAGCCGGGTAATCTTCAGTAGCACTCACATGCCCATTGTAAGTATCCAGCATGGAAGTAGTAATTTTTACGCCATTTTCATAAGGCCCGTAAACAGGAAATCCATCCAGTAAAAAGCCAAGGAATGAACTGTTGCCAAATTTGGTAGTTAAAAATTTTGGCTCAAAATGATAATGATATTGTGCGCCTGCAAACGAAGGAGTAGGGTGTCCTAAATACTGGTCCACGTTATTGATCTCCAGGTCATCCAACGCAGCCATCTGCCCGTTATATTGATTGAAATAGCACACCCCGTTTCTGCCGATGCCGATTGGTCCACCTGTGGTGGAAGCATGTGAGCTGGCTGCCACCGGGTAACGTGGCAGGGTGAATGTTATTGATTGGGAAAGTAAGGTGGGGGTACTGATTGTTCCGCCGAGGTTAATAGCCGCACTAAAGTTTGGATTGTCTCCATTATATGCTTCGTATTTGGCATTACCCACACCAAAAAATGGCGTCTTATGATCCGGCACATCGGTGGTTTTGATGATGATATTGGTACTGCCTGAAGAATCAAAAGAAATGATGTTGTACATTTTGGCGTATAGCCTCGAAAAATTGTTGCTGGTTGTACCATCATTATTGGTTCCTGTACCTGTGACTGTTGTGTCATTATTTTTTTTACAGGCCAATATGCTCAATGCTAATAATGCGATCAGTGATTTTTTCATAATCTTTTTTTTGTTTGCTTATAAATGCTTTTTATCGGGCATGCTGTTTCTTTCGCCGGGTCCACCGGGTGTTGGCGGATGCAATTTTTTTGATGCCTGCAGGTATTTAGCGTACTGCGCTTCAGTCAATATTTTTTTGATGCCTGCATCTCTTTCTTTTACCAATTGATCCATTGCAGCCTTCACTTTTGGATCAGGAGGAGGTGGGGGAGGCGGAGGATTGTCTTTTCTGAACTGATCTTCTGCTGTAAAGAAGGTTTTGAATACCGTTTCTATTGCACTTTGTTGAGCGGTTGTCGGCTGCACTTCCTGTTGAAGTATTTCATTGGTTCTTTTGATACGTTCCTCCATAGCGGGAGGCCCGGATGGTTGATGGGGCTGTGCCTGCAGCATGGTAAAAGGCAATACAAGCCCGATAGCAAAAATGATTTTTTTCATTGCTGTAATTTTTATTTAGATGATTAAGTACAAAGAATCCTTCGCTGGTATTTTCTTATTGCGGGGGATGTGGAGGTTTGTCTTCTCCGGGTAAACCGGGGGGCGGCCATTCGCCGGGCGTACCACCTCCTGGGCCGCCTTGGGTATCATTGCCCCGTTTGCCGGGCGGCCGGGGTTGACTAATCATATTGGTAACCTCGCTGATAATTTCATCGAATTTCTTTTGCTGTTCTGCGGTACACAATAATCTTATTTTCTTAAAGTGATCGAAGGTAAGCAGGTCCAGCGCTTCTGTATTTTCACTGGCAGTTTTTGCTGCAGCCTGTTTTACGCTATCTGTTATAACCGGTTGATGTAGCAAATCAAAAAAAGCTTCTTTTGATTCCCTGATTTTTTTTCGCTGCAACGAAGCTGATTGCTGGTGTTCTTTTACCAATGCCTGTAGCTGCTTCTGTTGTTTGGTATCCAATTTTAATTGCTGTATCAAAAATTCCTGTGGAGTGCCTCCAGGCGGTTGCGGATGCCTGGTTTTGTCTATCCAAAACAGGGTGATGGTAATTGCATTGGCTATCAATAGCAATACAACCAGCCAGGTTAATAATTTATTTGTTGATGTATGATTCATAATTCAGGCATTAATAAGCGGATAAAACAGATTGGTCATAAGATGCTGCAAAAGTTTGCAGTCCCGAAGTCGTTGTTGTATTGGCAGCTTTTGTTTTAAACTGCTGTGATAACATCCATCCATTTACCGCCAGGAGAAATGCCAATGTACCTATTACCCAAACTGGCTTCAATGGAAAGCTCCAACCCCCCGGTACCCTTTCTCTCTCCATCCTTGCCTTCAACCGGGTATAAAAAAAATCATCGGTGCCTACTTCCTGTATTCCCTGCAGGCTTTCAAGATAATCCTCTACCAATGGCGTAGATTTTTTTTTCATAGCTGTTATTTTAATGTGTTGTAATAGTTTTCCAATTGTTTTTGCAGGTTTGCTTTGGCCCTGCTGATCAATGATTCGACCGCCTTTATGCTTAACTGCATGATGGCACAAGCTGCTTCATAATTCATTCCCTCCACTTTGATCAATGTAAAAGCCATTTGTTGTTGCCCGGGTAACGATTGAATGGCCTTGAATAAGGCTGCCGCTTTTTCCTTATTCTCTGCTGCAATACCTGGATGAAGAAATAGTGCACTTTCGCTTTTCTTTTCTTCCGGCATCCACCAGGGAAGTATCGCCTGTAAGCGCTTCCTTGTTTTCTTTCTTCTTATTTTTTCCAATGCCTTTCTAATAGCGATCCTGTAAATCCATGTTGTAAGCGATGACGCTTCTTTAAATGATTGAATGGATTCAAATACCTGTATAAACGTTTCCTGCAAAGCGTCTTCCGCCTCTTCTGTATCCTGCACCATATTAAGGATACTGTAGAACAACCGGTTGCGGTAATTTTCTACCAGCCAACGGAATGCAGTTTCTTCACCCTGCCTTAATTGATATATCAGCTCTTTTTCATTCAATGTAGATATAGTATAGATGCAGTAAGCTACATTATCCTTCGGTTGAATAAAATTTATTCAGGATTTTTTTTATTACAGGTAAAGGGTGTATTTAAGTTGGCTGGAATGTCAGGCTTCGGGTTTGGGATGCGCATAGAAAATAAGTGCTGATTTCAAATGAAAAAAGTAGTAACAATGAATAATTTATTGTAGGTAAACACAGCTTGATATTGCCAGGGTTGGCAACCATTTCGGAATAGCAAAGGCAATTTCAGGAGAAAAGTGCAGGATTGTAAGCAGACGAAATATTATTTCACTTCCTCATCAATGGTGGCATCCGTTTTCGCATCTTTTGGTTTTTGATAATCATCTTTCAATTGCTGTTCAAAGTTTGTTTCATCCTTTTGATTGCGTTTAATGAGGAAGACAATCAAAGCGATCATTGCAATACCAAAAGGAATTAATATATACCAGTTCATGTGGATAATTTTGTTTAAAGTTAAGTTGATATATTGGGGTGGTATGTTAAGTTTTCACTCTTTCATTTTTGTATTGCATAAAGTTTACACCTTATTAATAGGTGTAAACTTATTCCCGCTCTGTTAAATAATATCAAAATGAGTTAGCTACGGATCAACCCGAATCCGGGGCATTAATTGCAGTAAGTTGGAATATATCTTCAACTTTTCACAGGCTTCATTTCCTTTGAGATGTTGTTTTTTGCTAGTATTAAACTTCCGGCAGTGAAGTAATTCTTTTACACTAACACGCTTTGCTCCCTTCACCAGCCTTATTTAGCCCATTCTTCAATCAATCAAATTTTTACCTGCCTGTTTTATTTTTTAATAGCTAAATTTACCTTTAGCGATTAACCCAAATAACTATACTATGAAGCCAATTTTGATACTTGCCGTTTTGATGTTGAATGTTTGTAATGCCCAGCAATTAAATGATTGGGAAAACCCAGCCCTGGTTGAACAAAACAAAGAAAAGCCACATGCCACCGGCATGATCTTTAGCAATGCCGCAGATGTAAAGACGGATGATTACAGCCGTTCTGCCAATTACCAATCACTCAACGGAGTTTGGAAATTTGTTTACACAGACAAATATGCCGATAGGCCGATGGACTTTTACCAGGCTACTCTCGATGATACAAAGTGGAGCGATATCCCGGTTCCTTCCAATTGGGAAATGAAAGGGTTTGGTATCCCCATTTATACCAATATCGTGTACCCGTTCCCGAAAAACCCGCCCTTTGTTGGCGACAACAACCCGGTAGGAACTTATCGTAAGCAATTCACTGTTCCCGATAGCTGGAACGGCAAAGAGGTATTGCTTCATTTTGGCTCCATTACCGGTTGTGCTTTTGTTTATATAAACGGGCAAAAAGTGGGCATGGCCAAAAACTCCAAATCGCCTGCTGAATTCAATATCAGCTCCTATCTTACAAAAGGAAAGAATGTATTGGCGGTACAGGTATTTCGGTGGCACGACGGTAGTTACCTGGAGGACCAGGATTTTTGGCGCATCAGCGGAATAGAACGGGATGTGTTCTTATATGCGCTGCCTAAATTATCAGTATGGGATTTTTTTCTGAAAGGAGACCTGGATGCCAGCTATAAAAATGGATTATTCAGTGCTGCTGTTGACCTTCGACAGTTTACCGGCAATACAATCAAATCTGGTTCGGTGCAGGTGGAAGTGCAGGACAAAAAGGGCAGCACGGTTTTCAGCAGGGAGCAAAAATTTACTGTTGGCGCAGATGCAATGCAAACCATATCATTTGCCGGAAACATAAAAAATCCAGTAAAATGGAGTGCTGAATCTCCTGATTTGTATGATGCTGTAATTACCTGGAAAGATGCTGCCGGAAATGTATTGGGTGTTACCGGTTCAAAAATCGGGTTTCGTAAAGTGGAGATCAAAAATACCCAACTGTTTATAAATGGTGTGGCCACTTATATGCATGGTGTTAACCGCCATGAGCATGATGAAATAGAAGGTCATGTACCCACCAGGGAATTGATGACAAAAGATATTCAACTGATGAAACAGAACAATGTCAATGCAGTACGTACCAGCCACTATCCCAATGATCCGTTGTGGTATAAGCTTTGCGATGAATATGGTTTGTACCTGGTAGATGAAGCCAATATTGAAACGCATGGAATGGGGGCAGGCGGCCAGGGCCAGTATGATACTGCAAAGCATCCCGTTTATTTGCCTTTGTGGGCGCCATCGTTTCTGCATCGCATTTATAATTTGGTAGAGCGGGATAAAAATCATCCCTCCGTTATTTTATGGTCGTTGGGAAATGAGTGTGGCAACGGACCTGTTTTTCATGACGCTTACAAATGGATAAAGGCAAGGGACAATACCCGCTATGTGCAATTTGAATCGGCTGGCGAAGATTGGAATACTGATATAGTATGTCCCATGTATCCGGGTATGGATCAAATGAAATCTTACGCAACTTCTGATAAAAAGCGCCCTTTTATTATGTGTGAGTATTCTCATGCCATGGGTAATAGCAATGGTAATTTCCAGGAATATTGGGATGTAATAATGAGCGACAAAAAAATGCAGGGAGGTTTTATATGGGATTGGGTTGACCAGGGGATGAAAAAGAAAACACCGGATGGCAGAACCTATTGGGCCTATGGTGGCGACCTGGGCGGATATGCCTTGCAGAATGATGAGAATTTTTGCAGCAATGGTTTGGTAGCTTCCGACCGGAGCATTCATCCCGGCTTAAATGAAGTAAAAAAAGTGTACCAGAATATTTTGTTTAAAGCAAAAGATGCAGCGAAGGGATCCATCACGGTGATCAATCTTTTTGATTTTACCAACCTGGAGCAATACCGATTCAAATGGCAGTTGGAACGAAATGGTGAAGTAGTAAAAGAAGATACTTTTTCAGTGAATCTTGCGCCACACCAGCAAAAAGATATTGCATTAAATATACCTCAGTTTAAATCTTCAGAAGGAACCGAGTTTTATTTAAACCTGTTTGCGGTTACTACAATGGCAACCCGGTTAGTACCCGCCGGGCATGAGATTGCGAGGGAGCAATTTAAAACTGCGGGGGATTATTTCGCAAAGGCTTCCAACACCGAAACAACATTGCAGGTTACCAAAAACCAGGAAAGTATAAATTTCACCGCAGGTAAAATAAGCGGTGTGTTTAATACTAACCAGGGCCGCATCAGCCGCTATGCAGTTAACAACGACACCCGTGTGATCAACCAGTTTCCGGAACCTTACTTTTGGCGTGCCCCAACCGATAACGATTTTGGTAATTACATGCAGGAATCGTTGGGCATCTGGCGCAATGCACATACCGATCTGCAAAGGAAAAATATAACAGTGGGTGAGCAAACGGCAGCGGGCTTATCCATTAAAGTTGATTACGAATTAACAGGCATCAATGTTCCATATACAGTGGAATATACGATACAAAATGATGCTTCTGTAAGGGTAACGGCATCTATCGATATGACCGGCAGGAACCTGCCCGAATTACCCCGGTTTGGAATGCGCATGCAATTGCCTGCGCAATATAGTAACCTTGCTTATTTTGGCCGTGGTCCATGGGAAAATTATAGCGACCGGAATACATCCTCCTTTGTTGGATTGTATAAAGATGAGGTAGCCAACCAGGCCACCCGCAATTACATCCGCCCGCAGGAGAGTGGTTACAAAACGGATACCCGTTGGCTAACATTAACTAATAACGAAGGCAAGGGGATGCAGGTGGAAGGCGTTCAGCCATTCTGTTTCAGCGCTACCAACAATAAGGCAGAAGATCTTGACCCGGGCCTTTCAAAAAAACAACAGCATTGGGTAGACGTAAAACCAAGTAAGGAAGTTTACCTGCATATAGATCTAAAGCAAAGAGGCGTGGGCGGTGATAACAGTTGGGGCGCATTACCGCATCAGCAATACCGCCTGCTTGATAAAAAATATTCGTATAGTTATGTGATTAGATTGATTGATAAATGACCTTGCGGAAATAAATTTCATTAAACCAGTAAAGTTTTGCGATGGATTGAAGAGGCAACCTGTTGCGTTCTTTTAGAAGGATCGTCCCGCTACAATGGCGTCAGGATGGTTAATGCTGCTTTACTTATACGGGTGGGAGGCTACTATAATTTATATATTTTACGATTTTATTTTTATGCCCACTAATGAATACCATTTTAAAACTCAATGGAAGATAAACAGCACCTGTATGGAGCTGTTTAAAATATACAGCGACGCTGAAGCATTGCCCAATTAGTGGCTAGCAGTTTATTTGGATGTGAAAGAAGAAGAAAAAGGGGACGTAAATAACGGGTGCATTTTAAATCCAATAGCTATCGGATGTCGCTCCCGTTTTCGGTCGGTGGAGGCACCGACCGAGGCTGGGCCGTGTTTGATGTCCTCACCAACCACTTGGCGCTGCGACAAATTGAAATGCACCCTAAATAATATAGGTAAAAAGGTAAAATTGTTCACCAGGGGTTGGCTGCCTTACAAAATTCGCTGGGATTTTGAAGTGATTGAGAATATTAAGCCGGTCACTTTTAAAATAAGGGCTTCAGGCGATCTTGGTTGCAATGGCGTATGGCTGCTCAGGAAAGATGGGGATTATTGAATCGTGAATTTTGTTTGGAGCATTGAAGCTGAAAAAAGGTTTTTTAAAACCTTTCATTTCTCCTAAAACCATTTTTTCGGCTAATTACAATCGGCGGTGAAGAAGGGGGAAGAGAGTTTGAAACTGGAACGACAAAGGCATAAATCCTTTGGCTACCCCGGATTGAGTATAATAACGCCTCCTCCCCGTTCTATGTTTCCGCACAATCTAACCAATAATAATTTACTGCATTGTCAGGATAATTTAAAACTTTACCTGTTATGAGTTTCATTGTGCGGGTATGATGCAGGTTATTTTGCTGCTGGCACTTTTTTTGCGCTTTTTTTACGGGGTGCAGCGGCTTTAGGTTTTACCACCGATTTTTTTGCAGGTGCTTTTTTGGGGCTTTTGGCCTTAATTCCTTCTATGAGTAATTTAGCAGCCTTTTTAATTCTTTTTTCAAATTTCTTTTCTCCCAGGCTTCCTTTCAATGCCACCAGGGCCGTTGATAATTGCAGGATAATTTCTTTAAGAAGCGTATCCGTTGGATTTTCTTTCTTTTTTTCTGTTACTTCGTTTGTTGACATTGCTTTGTATTTGCGTTAAATGATAACACAAATTTAATATAAGATCGTATATTCCAATGTTAAGTTTTGTTATTTAAAATGGGATGTCTGTTTACCTTCCCTGGAATAATGAAAATATCTAAGCCCCATGGATACTTTTCAAATCCGATTTCTATAGGATGTCGCTCCTGATTCCGATCGTTGACACCGACCGGGGCTAAACGAAGAAGTAATATGGGTTCCACTTATAGAAACAGGCAAAACGGAAATTATAATTATGGGAGTTGAACCTTCTTCCGGTACCAGCTTAAAAAACGATGCCAATGGATAATAAGAAAATGTAGATGAGTAAATATAAAGATGGGTTCGTTTTGTAATCGTAGGCGGTTTAGTACTCAATATCACCAATAATAAGTCCTCCTGTAGAAACAGGAGGACTTTAACGATTGCTTGCTATATGAAAATCTTAATGTTCTATTAAAAAAGGGTGTTGGATATCTTGCAAATTTTTAAACCTCCACTTTTGATAATTTCCCAATTCCGCTCACTATTAATACTTTCTTGCTCTTTATATCTTTTAATCATCGTAAAGGTAAGTAGGCCTTTGGTATGATCGTTTACAACTAAACGGACTTTTAATGATGGTGAAACAGTCATTTATTTCGGAACTCTCTTTACTTGCTGCATTCCAGGCTAAATTGTTGGTGATCTTCAATGGGTATTTTTTTCATGTTGGTTGGATAACAAATCTTTAAAAGCCATGAAAAGGCTGCAGGTTTTTTGGAGCTCTTAAGCACATAGTTAACAAGGACTAGATATCATGAAAAACCAACTTGCGTAAAATGTTTATCGCTCGGTTCTATAGTATTTCCAATCAGATCTTCATCAATAATCAACGGAATTTTAACTCTAAAATAATTGTCCGTCTTTTCAATCACAGGCAATGTAGATGTTAATTCAAGGTATAGCGCCATCAAATGTGTAAGGCCTGTTTGTCCGCCCGGAGCCGCTTTTGGCCTGGGATTAAGGGTATTTTCAACAACGATAAATTGATTCTCTAATCTTATCCTAACCCCGAGTGCTAATGGATGCTGGTTACTTAAAGTCTCCTCTATAACTTTTCCATCAAGCACATACACTGAGATATTTAAGGGGTCCTGCTCACTAATCACATTGTGTTTGATAGCGTTTTCTAAAAGGGTCAAAATCGTAAGCGGTGCAATGCCAAAACCTTGCATAGTTGCAGGAAGCTGAACATCTAAATCGATGTTTTTTCCAAAGCGAATTTTGTATAAAAAGAAATAGTCAGCAATAAAGTTCATTTCAACTTCCACGGGTATTATTTTTTTATGTTGCAGACACAGCAGGTATTGGTAAACGGTTGAAAATTTTTGAAGAAACTCTTTTGATAGTCCCTGGTCTTCGTCAATCAGGCTTGCCAACGTATTAAGATTATTGAACAGGAAATGCATATCGATATGCGCTTTTAAAGCATCCATTTGCAATTGCAATTGAAGGCTGGTTAGCCTGTCAGCGTCCTGTGTACCTGGGTTGTTGTCATTTAATTGGCTTGTCATACTTTAACTCAATTGTTAAGTTGTTAAATGTAATGATGCTGTAACCTTTCTGTAATTGCTTGTAATCAATGAAAGCTGCCCGGTGTGTATCAAAACATTGTACTGTGGCCTGCTGTTGATTTGGCCTGCATACCCGAGTAAATACATTGTAACCACCGGGCAGCCCTAAACAAGTTTTAACAGGTTATTAGAATGTAATCCGGTACAATAAGTCTGGGAAAAATCCAATTTGGTAGACTGCACCAACCGTTCTGCGCTCTGGGTTATACCGCTGCAGAAATATGTTTTGACGGGAAGAAACATTTTGAAAATCGAGGAAGATGGTTGAGCTACGTTTCCTGGTTGCACTGTTTCGGCGATAGCCAAATTTTACATCTGCTCTAAAATAGCTCTGCAGTTTTTCGCCATTGTAATTTCTAACATCCAATACTTCTTTATTGGCCACAAGAGATGCATTTAAATTAACAGGGGTAGCATATTTGCCGCCAATGCTGGTTGCCCTTACATCTATTGTAAATGCATTTTTACCGCCTTTGCCTACTTTCCATTCTTTGCCAGCTAGCACGTTCAATACATTTCCATAATTGAATGCACTGTTTCTTTCTACGCCATCACTTCCTTTGTATTTGGAACTAAAAATAGAGGAGGTTAGCAACAAGTAATATCCATTGCCTAAAAATCTTTCCAGGGTAATTTCTACACCAGTGTTAGACCCACTGCCGTTATTCACCAGCCCACCTTTATCAGGAAAAGTAAAATCAGCACCGCTATTTAAAATAGAGAATCCACTGGCAGTTTTTTCAACCGGTACATCAAATATATCCTGGTAATATCCTTCCAGTTTGAGCCGCCAGTTTAAGCCAATTCTTTTTTCGTAACCCAGCACGTAATGGTTCGCCCTGGTGAAACCAAGATCCCTGTTGCTTCTGTCAATCGTTCCATTTGCCAATTTTTCTTCGTACAGGTAAACCGGAAATGGCTGCAACTGGGAATGCATGCCATAACTTGCATACAACTGATCTGAGTTTGTAAGCTGGTAGGATACCGATGCCCTTGGCTCTGCAACGGAACTGCTATTGAAACTAAAATTAGTGCCATGAACGCCTGCATTAAATGTTAGTTTATCGCTCGGCTTAAATTTCATTTGTGTAAAATATTGAAACAGGAAAGAGTTATCGTCATATTTACGAATCACAATAAAAGGGTCATTGGGGGTTTTGCCTTCCCTGTCAAGAACATCGGTTTGTAAGTTGTATTGCTCACCTGTATGCCGGTTCTCCTGGTAAGTTTTGCATTTACTTTCGTATTCAGGTAACTGGAAAACCGTACGGTATTTTGTTGGTTCCTGGAAGCAGTTATTTGATAGCGGTTTTCGTATTCACTAAAAGGCAAAGGATACTGGTAGCTATCAAAATCATTTTTTACAGTGGAGTAAGCAATAGAACTGCGGAGAAAAGACTTGGCACCAATACCAATAGTATGTTTTGCTCCAAAGATGGAAAAGTTGCCAGTGTTGTAATTGTCCTGGTGCTTACGGGAAAAAAAATCTGCGGTATCAATGTCTTTTCCTACGAAATCAATTTTGCTGATGCCGCCCATGCCATACAACGACAGGCTGCCGGCTTTACCTTTTGCAAAATTTAGATTGTACACCCAATCCTGGTATTTTGGAGTAGCACTTGTACCGACATTTAAGCCCAACGCACTGGCAAACTGTACAAATGAATAGCGGTATCCTACCAGGTAAGAATTGCCCTTTCCGCTTTTACCAAGTGGTCCTTCCAGCATCGCTTCCACGCCACTAAAAAGATTGAGTTGAGGTGTTCGCTCGTGCTTGTCTGCATTGCCTGTTCTTAAATTGATATCAAATACAGCGGCAGTAGCATTTCCAAACTCAGCAGGAAATGCACCTGTTAAAAAATCGGATGTTTTTAATGCGTTTGTATTAAGTGCAGATACCGGCCCACCTGTAGTGCCCAGTCCGGCATAATGATTTGGACTTGGTGCCGGCAATCCTTCAATGCGCCACAATACGCCTGCGGGTGAATTACCTCTCACCACAATATCATTTCGTCCGTCGTTGTTGGAAACTACGCCTGCAAAATTACTCACCAGCTTTGATGGGTCATTCCTTCCTCCGGCAAACCGGGTTACTTCGTCAACATTAAACGAACGGTTGCTGCCCACTACAAACTCATTTGCGGCTGCGCCTTTTTTTACTTTAGACGACTTTATAGTAACATCTTCTAACGAAGCGATGCTTTGATCCAGTGCGGCATCCAGCACAACCTCTTTACCTGATGTTACCAATACTTCGGGAACAATTACCGGCTTGTATCCCTGGAAGGTAATAGCAATTTTCTGGCGGCCAATCGGAACGCCTTTCAGGATAAACTTTCCTTGCGCATCGGTTACTACATTATTTGTTCCATCAACAATGCTAACCGTGGCACCTTGTAATGGTTTTTCAGAAGCTTTGTCAATTACTACACCCTTTACATTTTGGGTAATTGTTTGCGCACCGGCCTGAAGCCCGGGGGCAGCCAGCATTATCCCAACAGCAAATTGTTTGATAACAGATTTCATCATATAAGTTTTTTTGAAAGCGCAAAATAGGTTGGCTATTTGCAAACAACACTTGACAAATGTTAAGAATATTGAAGCGGTCATTTTAACTAACATAGGTTAAGTAAAAAGAGAATAACCTATTTCTTAACCTAAGTTAAGTTGAAGCAATTTTTGAATGTGCAATTTTGATGGAATGAGTTTAATAATTCACAGAATGAAGTTTCAATTTTATTTTTTGTTGGTTGTGCTATTTGCCACTCAACTTAGCGTTGTTGCCCAGGCACCTAAAAATGTGGTTGTAAAGGGTGTACTAAAAGATGGCAACAAAGGAGCAGGATTGGAGGCTGCCAGTATTGTGGTTGAAAATACAACTACGGCAGTAGTAACAGATAAATCGGGAAGCTTTATACTAAACATACCACCGGGTAAATACCGGCTGCAAATATCGCACAGTGGTGAAAGCATGGTACTGCCACTGGAGGTAACGCACGACACTGTAATTACACTTATCAGCAAACCAGTTGTAAAGGCGTTGCAGGAAGTTGTTGTAAACTCCAGGGATAATAAATTAAGAATACGTTCTGTACTATCAGGCATTGAAACTGTAGATAGAAAAACCGCACTTACCCTTCCTGCTATTCTTGGTGAAGTAGACATCATCAAGGTATTTCAATTAAAACCAGGCGTAAAGAATAGCGGGGAGGGCACAAGTGGCATGAGTGTGCGGGGCGGCGGTACTGATCAAAATTTGTTTTTGCTGGATGGCACAACGGTGTACAATCCAAATCATCTTTTTGGCTTTTTTAGTACGTTTAATATTGATGCCATTAAAGATGTGCAATTGTACAAAGCAGCCTTCCCTGCTGAATACAGTGGCAGGTTATCTTCTATCGTAAACGTAAATTCATTAAAAGGGCAGGATGCAGGTATTTCGGTTGGTGGTGGAATTGGGCTTATTGCTTCCAGGCTTAACCTGCAGGGCAACCTGCTTTCAAAAAATAAGAATGGAAAGAAGCTGACTTACAATATTGCCGCCCGGCGTACGTACGCAGACGTGTTTACATCAGCGATTAATGCATCCAATGCAAAGGACACTGCTTTTAATCCAATCCCCACTTATTATTTTTATGATCTCAATGCCCGGTTCGATTATTTGATCAGTGAAACGTCTTCTATTTATGGCAGCTTTTACTATGGCCGTGATTTTTTCAAGTTCGATTCTGATATATTTGGCTCTACGTTTGGATGGGGCAACACGGCCTTTAGTCTGCACTGGAAAAAGAATTATGGCAAACGGTTGCAGTCTCACTTATCTGCCCATTTATCTAACTATAACTACTTGCTTGAAAGTAAATTTGATCGTTTCGATTTTAAGATCGGCTCCGCTGTAAAGGAGTATTCATTATCCCACCAATTTATTTACACAGGGTTGAAGCAACACCAGCTAACATTTGGCTACCAGGTGGGGCAGAATGAATTCAATATTTCTACCTTCAATATCAATAGCAGCCAGGCCGAAGAAACATTGACCAGCGGAGAAGCGTTGGATGGAATGGAGGCAGGTGCTTACCTTTCTGATGACTGGGAACTCAGCCCAAAGCTGCGCCTGAATACGGGCCTGCGATTCACCCTTTTCAACAATGGAAAAACCTATTCAGGTATAGAACCAAGGCTTAGTGCAAGGTATCTTTTCAACGATAATTTTTCAGTAAAAGCCAGCTATGCAAGGATGCAGCAATACAAGCATTTAGTTGCCAGTTCAGGTGCGTCATTGCCTACTGATATATGGTACCCGTCTACCCGTAATATTAAGCCTGAATTGAGTGACCAGGCATCAGTAGGTATCAGTTGGAATTTGGGCGGCAGGTTCCTGCTCACCAACGAAACCTATTACAAGTGGATGCGCCAGTTAGTGGATTATAAACCCGGCGCAAACCTGCTCATCAATTCATCGCTGGAAAATGAGTTTGTATTTGGTAATGGCAGGGGATATGGTAATGAAATAATGCTTGAAAAAACCTCTGGCAAATTACGGGGCTGGGTCGGTTATACACTGGCTTGGACAACAAGGCAGTTTGCAGCCATCAACAATGGTAAAACATTTTATCCACGCTACGACAGGCGACATGAGTTGTCCCTGGTGGCGAGCTATCCTTTATCAAAGCGGACTACATTATCTGGCAGTTGGACATATTATACGGGTAATGCAGTTTCGCTGCCAACTGGCAGAACCATTGGCATTGACGCCCCCGGCTCGCTCGATGCCACTACATTTTTTAACCTGGCACCTGTATATCCCGAACGCAGCAATTACCGGATGCCCGATTATCACCGGCTGGATATTGGCATGGTGTACAAATTAAAACCAAAACGGGGTACCGCTGATATTACCATCAGTGCGTACAATGCATACAGCCGCTTAAATCCTTATTTTATTTCATTTGAGCCAACTGAAAATGGCAATGTGCTACCTGGTACTCCACAGGGATTTACACCTAAGGCAGTTACACTTTTCCCCATCATTCCATCCATTACGTACAATTTCAAATTCTAATTATGAAAAGCTTTTTTGCGGCTTCCGTTACCCTTCTCTTATTAATGACTTCCTGCTCCAAAGATTACGTTATTCAACTGCCACCCAATGAAAGTAAACTGGTAGTTGAATGCTACCTGGAAGATGGCCGGCCAATGCGTGCCCTCATTTCCGAAAGCACAGCTTTGCTGGACACGAGTACCATTCCTCCATTAATTTTTTCTGCATTGGTTGTAATAACCCACGGTACAGAAATAGATACCTTGTTGCCATTCGCTTATGTAGACGTAGAACGGCGAAGAGCCTACAACTTTGGCAACCGTAAAATTGTACGGGCCAATTACCTTAGTGCTACTGATTATAGGATTGATGTGATTGACAATAGGGGCAGGCGTGCAAGTGCTGTTACACATTTTATTAAGCCAGTAGAAATTGACAGCCTTACGCCCACATTCAATAATAACAACGAAGCGTTTTGCTATACAAAATTCAAAGATGATCCGGCTGCTGTAAACTATTACCGGTTAGTGCTTAACAAAAATAGTTTGAACGGTAGTATAAGTCTTGATCAGCTCATCAACGATAACCTGGCAAACAATAACAACGAAGTAGTTTATGGATCCGGCTATGATTTTAAAAGTGGCGATACCATTCATGCACGCTTGTTTCATTTAACACCCGACTATTACAACTACCTGAATACACGTGAAACTGCCATTGCAGCTTTGGTAAATCCGTTTGCTGTTTCCGGAGAAATAGTTTCCAATATTAAAGGAGGGTTGGGTGTGTTCGCTGCCTTATCATTCACCCGAACATCTGTTATTGTTCGCAGATAGCAAGCAATTATTTACAGATTATTTAAAACACACTAGTCAATTCCAGCAAGTATGAACATACTCATTTTTGCAAATGGCATCCATGCCTGCAACCAACTCCTTCAACAGGCATTAAGCCGTGGTCATTATGTAACCTGGTTTACAGCTATAGACACCCAATCCAATTATCTATCTCACGAAAACTTATATACCATTTCTGGCGACACACTGAACTATGCCCTAGTTGAAGAAGCTATGCAGGGCCAGGAAATTGTGATAGATGCCATGTACTTAGAGCTGAAAGATAACAATGCATTTTACATTACGAGTGCAACTAATATCCTGAAAGCAATGATGGCTAACCATGTTACCCGTTTCATTTTAATCTCACGGTACGGCGTTAACAATAATGTAAAGCAAGCACCATTGCTCTACCAGTTATGGTTCAGGTTTATCAATTGGTTTAAGATGGCTGAGCTATCAGGATTAATGATGTTGGAAAACTTTGTACGGGACAGCAGCCTGCAATGGACTATTGTAAAGCCAGTTATTTTAATCAAAAGCAGGAATAAAATAGTAGACCCCTTTGCCATTTACAAACCAGGTGCCCCCATTAGAAAATCAATGGTATCAGCCGATGCGCTTGCTGGTTTTCTCTTGACTATAGCTGTAAAAGGCTCATTCATCCAGGAAATTGTCACCATTTCAAACAAATAAAAACTACCAAATCTATTCACAGTAAACAAAAAATTTATGTAGTTACATATTTACATAACTTGAAAATAAAACGATGGTTATTGACAGCGCTCTTAAAGAATTTGTTTGCAAAGTTTATCCATTAAACGACGAGGATGTTTTGGCACTGCAGCAGTGTTTTAAACGGGTGATGGTAGAAAAAAAAGATTTTATTTTGAAAGAAGGACAGCAAACGCAAACACTTTTTTTTATCAGGTCTGGCATATTTCGAGGCTATTACCTAAAGGATATTGAAGAATTTACACTTAACTTTTATTTTGGCCCCACCTTCTATGCCGACATTGTTTCCATCCATGATCAAACACCTACCCGCTATAATGTACAATGCATGGATGCAGGTGAAGTATGGATTGCAAATATTCGAGAGATAGAAATGCTCGGTCAGCAGTTCCCTGGCCTGTTAACACTCTTCATTCGTTTTTACGAGGTCATTTATTCATTTGGGCATAAGCGGCAGTTATCATTCATCTACGAATCTGCCGAGGAAAGATACCTCAATCTTTTTCAACAACGACCTAAGGTGCTGGAGAAAATACCGCTCATTTACATTGCCTCTTACCTTGGAATGAAACCAGAATCGCTCAGCCGAATCAGGAAGAAAATCAGCCATTAGCAAAGGGCTTTTTACCAGCTCTGGCAGTTCCATATGTACCGGCCTTTTCCGATTTTTATCGGGAGGGAAGGGTGGGGAGGTCAGCTAGGGGAGAAAGGATTTAAGCAAATTGCATTTTTACGTCTTGAGCGTTAAAAAAACAATATGTTCGGAACAGTCAATCGAGTTAGTGGCTTAAATCAACGTTGTTTTGGACAGATAGTTTCAAACTTTTTATATCAAAAGTATCAACAGGCCCGAAGTATTTTTACTACGGGCCTGTTGATTTGAATCAATTTTATTAAGCCTTAGAATGATATGCACTTTACCTGCGTTGATGCTGTATTTAAAATGAGGGAAATGTTTATAGGCGAATCACTTTCCACAGATCGGGCTTTATAGAAGCATCCAGTATAGCTCGCAGGATATGCGGTGAGAGCCCGGACTGTGCTTCAAAGATTATTTTTCACCACTCTTGTTTTTATCAGGAAATCTTTACAGTTAAACAGCACCGGACCCAATCATTTCTTTTCTTCCCCGGTTGCATCCTTTATTAACCCCTCTTCATCCCATCCTGCGTCACCGTTAAAATTGATGTTTTGTTTGTCTGCCTGTATGATGTCTTCCAGTTCTTCAATGAGTTGACGGGCAGTGTTGATGTATTGTTCCTCTTCCCTGATAGAAGCTAATTTTTTCATATTCAGTTCATCCAGTTTAAAAAAGGTTCGAGCGCTTCGCTGGGCGGTATAGGCACGGTAACCTAAAAATTTCATGGCGTCAACACCTAACCGCAGGGCAGTGTCCAGCGTTTCACGGTACACGTGCAGCATACCCGCATTCATCTGGTCATAAGCATCTATGCGGTTGGTAGATCTTACCAGCATCCGCAGATCCGGAAAATGTTTTTTGATGGTTTCAATCATCTCCAGCCTTTTCGCAGCATCATCAATTGCGATGATGATGATCTTTGCTTTAGCCGCACCGGCCGCAAACAGCAGGTCATACCGGGAGGCATCTCCATAATACACTTTAAACCCCATTTTTCTTAACAGGTCAACCCGGTCCGAATCTAATTCCAATATGGTGGTATTGATATGGTGGGCCCTTAAAAACCGGCCAATGGTATTTCCAAAATGTCCGAATCCTGCGATGATGACCGGGTTGCTTTCATCAATCGCATCCGGATCTTTTTCTTCCGCAGCTTCTTTGGTGCCTATTTTGGGCAACAGTACTTTTTCATTCAGTAACATCAGCAAGGGAGTAAGCGCCATACTGATGGCTACTACTGCTACCAGTGTGTCCACCAAATCCTGTGGTAAAACCCCTTCGGTAGCAGTAAACGAAAATAAAACAAAGGCAAACTCACCTACCTGGCTAAGCGCAAACGCATAAATCATATTCTGGCCAATGGCCAGTTTAAAAACTTTACCCAACGTAAATAAAACAACTCCCTTAATCACCATCAGCAGTATTACCAAACCAACAATTAAACCTGGTTGCTGGAGGATGAGTTTAAAATTAATAGAAGCTCCCACAGCAAGGAAAAATAAGCCAAGCAATAATCCTTTAAATGGTTCAATATCACTTTCCAGTTCGTGACGGTATTCGCTATTGGCAAGCACTACACCTGCCAGGAAAGTACCGAGGGCAGGGCTTAGGCCCACCTGGGTCATCAGCACTGCGGTCCCCACAATTAATAAAAGAGCCGTAGCCGTAAACACTTCCCGCAAACGGGTAGCTGCTACCACACGGAAAATAGGTTTTACGATATACCTGCCGCCTATAATGATGCCAGCTACAGAACCAAGCGTAACGATGGTTTGCCCCCATCCCGGCAGGTTACTGATCCAGTTGGAAACAGGTGCCGCACCGGCTTCCCGGGTTGCGGGAGTGTAGGTTGCCAGCAATGGAAGCAATGCCAGCATGGGTATCACCGCTATATCCTGGAACAGCAATACCGAAAATGCGCTTTGCCCGGAAGCGGATTTCATCAGGCCCTTTTCCGCAAGGGTTTGCAACACAATCGCGGTGGATGAAAGTGACAGGATCATACCAATTGCCAGGGCCGGTTTCCAGGAAAGCCCGAAAAAATAACCGGCACCTCCTAATAAAATGGCTGAGAGTAACACCTGCAACCCTCCCAGTCCTACTATTGGCTTACGTAATTTCCATAACAGTTCGGGCTCCAGTTCAAGACCAATAATGAAAAGCATCATTACCACCCCAAACTCCGCAAAATGCAGGAGGCTTTCTCCTTCCTCGCCTATAAAACCAAATACAAATGGTCCAATCATTACACCCGCCAGTAAATACCCGAGTACTGAGCCAAGTCCTGTTTTTTTTGCCAGCGGCACCATTATCACTGCCGCGGCTAGGTATATCATTGCCTGGAAAAGAAAGGAATGTTGATCCATATATTTTTATGATTGGAAGGAGGCTGGAATAGGGTTAAGGTCATTCATATAACTTACCTGCTGCCATTCGTCGGGGGTAATTCGGCCACCCTGCAACCCAATCAGCATTTCTTCGAATTGACAGGCATAAAGGTCAATATCGGCATCGTTGAGTTTATGTGTGCCATGTACAACGAACGGTGGCAGCCATTCCATCTGGCATAAAAAAGCAGTCTGTTCAAAGGGGGTTAGTAATTCTTTTATAGTGTATCGGTTGCGGCCTTCCCTGCAATACACTTCCCTGGAGCCACCGCAGGAAATGGCATTCATAATTTGTTTGCCTGCCAATGCGCTGCCACCTGAACCATAAGCCCAGCCATGTTCCAGCACCAGGTCCTGCCATTGTTTGATGATGGCGGGTGCGCTGTACCAGTAAAAAGGATGTTGCATGATGATGAGATCGTGCTGTAGTAATAATTTTTGTTCCTGTGCCACATCAATGTCCATATCCGGGTAGGCCTGGTAAAGATCATGAAAAGTGATATTGTCAACCTCTTTGGCGTGCCGCATCATTTTCTTCTGTACCCTCGATTTTTCTAAAGCAGGATGCGCAAACAGGATCAGTATTTTGGACATAGATAAATTTTTGTTATTGCAATTTACTACATAGGCCGTAGTTTAAGCCATCCGTTTTTTAACAGCTACAATACAATGAAAGTAATAAGCCTGCCTGACTGCAGCCGGCATTTACGGTTGAAACATTTTTCTCCTTGAATCGCTGCTAAGGTTTACGCCCATATCCCCAATTGTTTTTTGTCACTCTTTAAAAAAAAATATATAGTATTATAAGAATATTAAAAATATTTATATTTTTATCCTCACTTTCAATTTAGGGATTTAAAAAAATTTAAAAACAACTTTTTTTTCAGGCTATCCCTATTCTGCTAACCTACTTTTAAATCATCGCTAACCATAAAATAAAAAAGGAGGACAACATGAAATTAAAACAAAGCCGCACAAAAAAGAAACCGGCGACTGCAAAGCGTTTTGAACTGGAAAACAAATCTGCATCAATTGGAACTGAAAATCCAGACATAGGCAAGGTGCAGAAATATCTTACCCGCTTCGGTTATTTAAACAGTGTCATCACACCCGGCAAACTGGATGACCCCACATCAAAAGCATTAAAGTCTTTCCAGGGGGTTTTTGGCATTGAAGCAACCGGTGAATTAAATACGAAGACCAATAATGCGCTCCAAATGCATCGTTGTGGCACACCGGATTTGGGCGCCGTAATGAGTATCAGGGGTGGAGAATTGGGCAGCTTTGTTCTTCGGGGCTGCAATTATAATACAACGCAATTCACCTACCGTTTTCAAAACGGCACAAATGATGTTACTGGCACCCAGGAACGAACTGCAGTGCGTAATGCATTTAATACCTGGGCTTCTGTATTATGTGGCGTTAGTTTTCAGGAACAAAATTCAGCACCTACCAATTTCGTAATCGGCTGGTTTACCGGTGATCATGGTGACGGATCTTCTTTTGATGGTGTGGGCAATGTGCTTGCCCATGCTTTTTACCCCCCACCCTGCGGTGGAAGCCATGCAGGAGATCTTCATTTCGATGACGCGGAAACATGGAGCCTTACGGGAGCCGGGGGAACATTCGATATTGAAACAGTGGCACTTCATGAAATCGGCCATCTTTTGGGCCTCGATCATTCTGCGGTTGCGGGTTCTGTTATGTTTCCATCATATGGAGGGGTTCGGCGTTCACTCACACAGGATGACATTGATGGCGTACGGCGGCTGTATCCATTTCTTTGCCGTCGCGGCGACAGCGGGTCCCTGGCAGGTTTTGTTTCTGAAATTGCTGTTGCAATGCACAACCAACACCAGGCAATTACTGCAGTCCGGGCACAGGACGGGAGCCTTAAATTAATTGGATGGAACGTTTCTGTGAATGGCACTATTACCCGTACCGGTGACAGTGCCAACCTGGCCGGTGCGGCAACGTCTATAGGCATTGCCCGTAATGTTTCCAACACCCGTTTTGTTACCTGTTGCCGTAACGGTTCGGGGCGCCTCTTACTGATATCATGGAACGTAAATGCGGGCGGAACCGCCATCACCCGATTGGCAGACAGTGGGTTGCTTGCCGGCACAGCCAGCATCATCAATATAGTAACGGCAGGGAATAACCGCTTTGTAACCGCATGTAAGGCAGGTAACGGGAAATTGCTGCTTATTGTATGGAGGTTAGCTGCCAATGGCGCTATTACCCGCCTCGCAGATAGTGGAAACCTGGCAGGCACCGTGGCCGATATCGACCTGGTTGCTTTATCAACCACCCGTTTGGTTACCGCAGTGCGTGCGGCAAACGGAGACCTCAAATTGATCTCCTGGAGTGTGAGCAATACTGCCGTTACACGTCTTTCAGACAGCGGCAGCCTTGCAGGCAATGCACGGCTGATTAGAATTGCGGTGGATCAGTTTGGTCATGTTGTAACCGCTATTAAAGCGGCAAATAACAGTCTTAAACTCATTACATGGAATATAACAGGTGCCGGTGCAATAAGCCGGTTAAACGACAGTGGTAGTCTTGCCGCTGAAACAGATGATCACGATGTATCGCTTGCGGGTACCCGTATCGTTACCGGTGTACGTACAGCGGATGGCCACTTAAAAGTAATACTCTGGCAAACGGCTGCAAATGGCAGTATCACCCGTGTGGGCGATAGCGCAAACCTTGCCGGAGATGCAAGTTCCATTGCACAGAGTGAAGGGCTTACCGGTGCGCCACCCATACTTACCTGTGTGAAGACTTCAACCAATTCATTAAAATTAATTTCATGGAGCTCGAATTAAACAGTGATCAAAATTGAAAAGAAAAACTATTGCAGGCCAGGAGCAGGAAACCAATGTTGAATTGGTTATCAGCAACCAGAGTTTCGATACCGACCCGGTTGATATCGAAATCCTGGTTGATGGTAAACAGATTTTGAACGAAAAATTTCATGTAGATGGCGACCAGCCTGCACAACATAACTGGAAAAGGCATCGCATTTCTCTTGTCGATGGTCCGCATATACTAACAGTTTCCTCGAAGAAGGGACAGGCAAAAATGGAAAAAAAATTGCAGGTAATAAAATCACTAACGGTGACAATTGCATACTGGGATACAGGTCAGCCTAACGATAAAATATCAAAAGGTTTCTTTACCATTGATAGCGGAGAAAACAAGGTAGCAACCATGTGAACAAAAATTACACCTGATTAAGAATAATTTGTCATTAAAGGCTGCATCCGGAAGTATTATATTGATGATATGATGACTTTGAGGTTACGCTGCAGTTTGCTATTGAAGACTGGTGGGAGAGTGATATTGCAAGTTTCCAGGACCAAACACCTGGTAATATGTTTATCCAGACTCTTGAAGATTGTGAGTTATTGATGCTTTCTCCGCAAACAAAGGAAGATTTGCTGATGAAAGTGCCAAAGCTGGAAAGGGTTTTCCGCCTGATGGTGCACCGAAACCTGGCTGCCTTGCAAAGTCGTTTGTTTAAAATGATCTCCACATCCGCCAAGGAAAAATACCTTGATTTTTAAAAAAGTTATCCCACCATTCCACAACGGGTGGTACAGCATTACATTGCCTCCTACCTGGATATTTCCGCCGAATTTCTCAGCAAAGTGAGAACAAAAATGTCGAAAAAATAATTTTCTCCTTTTCAGTACCGGTTAGTCTTTCAAGGAGAGCGGGCAAAAATTATTGCCCATTTTAAAAAGGTAAATTCAGCGGTAACGATTATCCGGCATTATGGGGATGGCAGCGGATTATTGAGCAATGAAATACTACAGGCCCTGGCGGAAAAAAACTTGCCCGAAATAATTTGAGTTAGTTTTTCTTGTCATGGTTCAATGCGCAGGAACTAACCGTTTAGGATATTTGCTTTATAAAAATTAATCGTATGGACAATAAAATATTAGGGCTGCATCACATAACAGCCATTGCAGGAAATGCAAAACGCAATTATGAATTTTACACCAAGGTGCTGGGTTTAAGGATGGTGAAAAAAACAGTCAACTTTGATGACCCCGGCACTTATCATTTTTATTTTGGAGATGAAGTAGGTACACCGGGTTCAATCCTTACATTCTTTCCCTGGGAAGAATCGGATCTGGCCAGGCCGGTACCGGTATGGCTACAGAAATTGGTTATTCAGTACCGGTTGGCAGCCTTGGTTTCTGGGCCGAACGTTTTAATCAATTCAAGATAAAGCAGGAAACTGCCAAAGAAATATTTGGCGAGCAAACTTTGTTGTTTGCAGATCCGGATGGGTTAATAATTAAATTAATTGAACCCAATCAGGCAGACAATCGTAAACCATGGCAAACAGCAGGTGTTACAGAAAAAGAAGCGTTGAAAGGATTTCACAGCATTGTGTTAACGCTGAAGAATATAAAGGCCACTGCCGAAATTTTAACGGACGTATTTGGTTACCGGCTGCTGCAACAGGAGGGAGACCGGTATCGTTTTATAACTGATGCAATAGAAAGTGCGTCTATTATTGACCTGGTTGAAACCCCCGATGGAGGACGTGGCATCAATGCAGCCGGCACCAATCACCATGTGGCTTTCAGGGTAAAGAATGAAGAAATACTCATGAACTTCCGTGAAAAAATTGCGACAAGAGGCCTTGGCATCACCCCCAAAATTGACAGGGATTATTTCTTTTCTTTGTACTTCAGGGAACCAGGTGGAGTGTTATTTGAATTGGCTACCGATAACCCAGGGTTTGCAACTGATGAAACGGTTGCGGAATTGGGAAGCAGCCTGCGATTGCCTAAACAATATGAAGGCTCCCGTGCCCAAATTGAAGCACAGTTACCAAAGTTGAGCTGATAGTTCTGAGGCTCCCCATCTGGCTGGTTTGGGAAATTGTGCAGTAATCTGGTCAGATGAAACCGTCTGCTCAGGTTACTGCACCTGATTGACAATCGAAAAAAAATAAAACTAAATTTTATGGAAGCAATCACACTGGAACAAAACCAAAATGGACAGCAGGCCTTTGTAATCAAGGAAGGAGTAGTAAGATTAGCAGAAATGGTAATAGGAGTTAGTGGAAATATAATCACCGTTTACCATACAGAAGTTGTTCCGGAAGCGGAGGGAAAGGGATTAGCAAAACTGTTATTGAATGCAATGGCAGATTATGCGAGGCAGCACCAACTAAAAGTAGTTCCATTTTGTGTATTTGTACAAGCACAATTCAAGCGTCACCCTGATTTGTATTCGGATATATGGCAAATTGGTTAATGTTAATTCCGTTATGAAGTTTACACTTTTTAAAAGGTGTAAACTTTATACTACATCCTGGTTCAATAACAATTGCAGCTACTTCATTTAATAGGCTATAAGGTTAATTAAATTAGTGATAAACACCCCCAATACTTTTTCAGTTTGGAAAAAAATTATTCAAAAATTATCAATATGCATCAGAAAAAAATAAAAGCGGAAGGAAAAGAATTGAGTGCGACAAAGAAAGTGCTCATCATGATTCATGGCCGTGGCGGAAGCGCAGAAGATATCCTGTCATTAGCAGCACACCTGCAGGTAAAGGAGTATGCTTTACTGGCGCCACAGGCAACAAACAATAGCTGGTATCCGCAATCTTTTTTGGCACCTGTTAAAAATAATGAACCCTGGTTATCTTCTGCATTGCAGGTATTGAGCGATACGGTGCAGGAAGTGGTTAATATTGGTATTTCAAATGAAAACATTTACTTTCTTGGTTTTTCACAAGGGGCCTGTTTAACGCTGGAATTTGTTACCCGCAATGCAACCAGGTATGGCGGTGTAGTAGCGTTTACCGGCGGGCTGATTGGGGATAAAATTTATAGTGAAAACTATAAAGGCGATTTTGGAAGAACACCTGTATTAATTGCCACCAGCAATCCCGATCCCCACGTGCCTGTAGAAAGAGTATACGCCAGCACAAATATTCTAAAAAATATGAATGCTGCCGTTACCGAGAAAGTATATACCAACATGGGCCATACCATATCCGGGGATGAAATTGAACTGGCAAATGATTTAATCTTTACTGATAAAAAAGGACATTGATTAAATATAAACAGGCTTCCTAATTGAAGAAAGACTGTTTGTATTTTAAATTAAATTAAGGGTACAAAAGACTGGTTGTTACACCAGTTTATTTGAATATTCTCATATAGTTAACCACAGCCCACATGTCATCAGCTTCCGGTATCTTTTTTTTGTAGGAAGGCATGTCTTTTCTGCCTTCAAAAGTTTTATAATACAAAGCGCCGTCTGTTTGGGCGTGGAAGGCAGCAGTTGTAAAATCACCGCATTCGGTATCGAGCTGTGCAGCCTTGGTTCCATCTCCCTTTCCCTTGGTGCCATGGCACGATTTGCAATGTTGATTATACAGTGCTTTACCGCTGGCAATAGAGGCTGCGTCTGATTTAACCGGATTAACCATCTTGGTATACTTGTCTGGTACAGCCCATGGCTTGGGTTGATTATTTGTCATAAATGACAGTAACACTACAAGGGTGCAACTAAAAAGAGTAAGCGATACTTTTTTCATATTTGATTGTTTTAAGCGTAATTTAATTGTTGTTATTAAAGTTAAGATTTAGTTACAGGTATCGGTGTATGCGGTTCTTCTTTTCTTAAGCGGAATAACTGAATAATGATTACTAAATAATGTCCCCAAACTACTGTCATTAAAATAGCAAAAGTAATTAACATCCAAAGGGGAGGATGCGGGCTCCACAATGCTCTTGGAAGTTCATTTAATTTATCAGAAACGATCGTTCCCCAGGGTTGTATCACAGTTGCCTCAATGTTTCCATACAATTCATTTTCATCCACTTTTGCAAGCAATGTAATATTGCCCTTTGTATCACCCGGTAAATTATTGGGTATTTCTACAGATGCTTGCCCGGTTGAATCTGTTGTGCCTTCCGCTACTTTTAACGTACTAAATAATCTTTTTACAAAAATCCCGACTGCAATTTCGGGTACAGGCACTTCCGCACCCGTTCCTTCATCAATTAATTTTATTTTAACCGTTAGTAAGGAGTCTTCTTTTTGAGGAACAATCTCAATCCGGGCTCTTTTTATCGTAACTTCTTCATCTGCAGGGTCCATTGATTTGTTTCCCGCAAACATTGCTTTAAAATGCAGTTTTCCTTCTTTATCCGTTTTTAGAGAATCAACTTTTACATTAAGCACTGCTTTTCCCTGCTGATCTGTTATCACAAAACCAAGCGGTTGTTGTTCTGTATCTGTTAACAGCCGGAAGGTGATTTTCAATAATGGCAGTTGGGTGAAAGTGCCTTTTATTTTAGCTTTCAAACCGGCTTTCAGATCGATGGTTTTATCTGATTTTTGTACACTGATAAAGTCGACTGAAGGGGCGATCAGGGATGGTTCTTCTATCTCAGACTTTGCTTCTATTTTTGTACTGTCTGTTTGTGCAAACAGGATGCCGGGTATACACAAGAGCAGGAGTAATCCGGCCAACAGGTAAGCTTTCCGGAAAATTTTGGTGTAAGTAGCCAAAGTTGAAAATTCTTTCATGATTTTTTATTTAGGCGGGTTGTACGGCTTCATTTTTTACAATAACCGTTTCAGGATTTACATGGTGCTTGTGACTGACTTCGTCTAATTCTGATACCGGCACTACTGTTACAAATTTTGAGATCAATGTGAAAAATAAAAGAAAGGTGGCAATGCCCGCAAAAGTTAACGCCCATTCGGGCCAGGTGGCGGAATATTTTACATATTCAATCCTGGTATCCTGCATTGGCAAAGCGGGTGTTTCCAACGTTGGTACTATGATGAGATAGCGTTTCACCCAAAGCCCCATTACCATTATAAAAGCGGCAATCGTTATCCAGTTTGGTGTTCTTGTTTTGGGTATCGCAACTATTGATATCGGTATTACAATACCTGCCAGGTTTGCAAGCAGGGTCCACCAACCGTATTCGGCAGGATTAAATAATTTATTGATAACGTCATTGTCCCATTTTGCAGAGCCAAACCAACTGGTAAAATATTCAGAGAAAGTAAAATATCCATAACCGGCGGCCAGCACCAGCATGGCATAACCCAGGTTGGTAAAATGTTTATCAGTAAAATAATTTTCCAGCTTATACATTTTACGGTACGTCCACATAGCAACAATCAATGCACCTACGCCTGAATGCAAGGCACCCAGTACAAAGTAGGGCCCAAAGATGGTACTGTGCCATCCGGGCCTTAGCGTCATCCCAAATATCCATGACAGGATGGAGCTCACAATAATAGCCAGTGGAATCATAATAATGGCCAGTAAATTCTGAGATATGATCAGGTGTCTTTTCTGGCTTGCTGCGCCCCGGTATCCAATCGCTAAAATGCTGTACAGTTTTTGTCTCCATTTTGGTACGTTCATTTTGGCATCTCGGTACACAGCAAAGTCTTTTATCAACGCCATGTAAAGGAACAATACACTCCCAACAAAATAGGTTAGAATCGAAAGCACGTCCCATGTCATAGGGGACTGTAATCTTGGATAAATAAATAAATGATGCAACCGGTCAAAACGGCCAACACATAATAAAATAAAAATGGGCCCTACAATCACAGAAATAACAGTCATTATTTGCGCCAGCCTTATAATCGGCTTGCCCCACGATACTTTAAAGAGGTGAAGCAGGCCGGCTATAATTGCGCCTGCATAACTAAGCCCGATAAAGAAAATAAAGTTGACGATGAAAAGTCCCCATACTACATTGTCCCTCATCCCGGTAACAATATGGCCTTTGGATATTTGCAGGTACAATGCATAAACGCCCACTATTATCCAAAGCAGAAAAAAGATGATCCATATCCAGTTACGTTTTTCAAACTTTTCAATATTGGGCCGCTGGTAATTAAAGGCTTCCTGCTGGTATGTATTGAGTTCCATAATTTAAATTATTACTGAATTGCAACGTGTTGAATCTACAAGATGACTTCATTATTTTGAAGGAATTGAATTAGCACATTATCAAACTAGCACATTAGCTAATTGTCTTCACTTCCATGATATCTTTAAACCTTTCTTTTATTGTACTATCCAGGTTTTCGTAGCCTCTTTCCACCGGAAACTGCCTGTCTTTTGGCGGTAGGTAATATACCCTGGGTTTGGTGCCCAGTTCTTCCAGGAATCTATACCCCGCACGTTCTTTTATCAATTGGGTGAAGCCGATCGTTTCATCACCATTTGTTACCGTGTCTTCATTTTCATCTCCAAAATAAAAGACTCCATTTGGACAAGCTTCCACGCAGGGAGGCAACAGTCCTTCCCTGGTACGATCCGGGCAAAAATCACATTTTTCAACTGTGCCCACTTTTGCGGGCAGCCCGTTTTCAGCAGAATATTGCAGGTTCCGGATATCCATCGGCATTTCCGGTTCATCCCAGTTAAATACACGGGTAGAATAGGGGCAGGCTGCCATACAAAATTTACAACCAATGCAACGATCATTGTCGATTAGTACCAGTCCATCCTGTCTTTTAAATGTGGCATCTACCGGGCATACTTTTACGCAGGGTGGATTGTCGCAATGGAAACACTGCTTGGGAAACCAATACGGGGCTGCTTTATCGCTGTCCTTCATCAGCTTTACAGAAAGCCATTCTGTATCTTCAGGTCGATAGTGCCATTTCTGGCAGGCTGTTATACATTTCCGGGCATTTTTACAACGTGCCAGGTCCACTACCATCACGAATTTCTTTCCGGGTATGCCCTGTCGTTGTTCATGCTGGGATAGGACCGCCATGTTTTCATGGTGATTGAGATAAGCAGAGTCAATCTCAACAATTTCCCCATCAGGCGAAAGCAGTTTTATCTTTTCGGTAGTCACCTTATTTTTGGATGAGCAGGAACAGGCCAGGCTGCCGCAGGCTGCTGTGGCAACTGTAGCTACCATTGCATTCTTTAAGAAATTGCGCCGACCCTGGTCGTTCACTTCATTTGTTGCTTTCATTGTTCAATTTTAATGGATCAACAATTATTGTCTTTGGAAGGGTTTTGCATCCAGTCATAAATTTCTTTATTGGATGATTTTTTATTTTTAGTGGCAGCCGCCAACACTGATTTTTTTATTTCTATCACCTTGCCCTCTGCTGTCAGCATTTTAACCATTTCAGGATTTGCTTCTTCTTTTTTTTCTGCCGCATAAAGAAGGGATAAAAACCAGCGGCGGGATTTCGCTGCTTTTTTATTATTGTCGCCCATAAAATTGATTTGATTTTTAAATGGTACCAACAAATCTATAAATCCAATATTGAAAACATTATGAGATGAATCAGGATTTCGAATGAGTAAAATCACAATATTAATTGTTTCGCAATAATGAACATTTTCATGATGAATGTCATGATAATGTAAAAGTTTTGTCATGTTTTTGTCACAAAACGGCTAATAATTTTGGGTATTGAAGCCTATTAAACCGTATTCTTCATAGTATCCATTTCAACAAATAAAAATTTTTTATGAGAAAAATTTCATTTATAAAATCGGCGACACTCTTTATTGCCGTGCTGTTTATTACAGCATCGTTCTTTCAGTGCAGGAAGACAGGAGACCTGGTAAAGAGCCTGGACAGGTCATTTAGTGGAACGGCAGACTCTACCATTTATGCAGCTTTTTTTGAAAGTAATACGGTTAGTCCGGCCGATGCTTTACCGGATGTGAATGATGTGATGAAATTCCGAGGTGTACAAACCATCGTGCATGAATATTGCGCAACTTCTAATTGTCACGGCGGCACTATTGCTCCCATGTTCGACACTTATTCGGATATCATGAAATTTGTCAGTCCCGGAAGCCCGGAAGGCAGTAAGTTATGGGAGTTTGTAACTACCAATAAACTGGATAAGGCCATGCCACCTGTTAATTCCAATCATGAACTAACCATCACAGATAAAACAATCTTGTATAACTGGATAAAAAATGGTGCAAAGGAAAAACCGGATTTGAAGGATTACCGGCCTGCCGCAATAGCGTTGATTGTTACAGGCTGTGGCTCTGCCAACTGCCATAACCAGGCAACAGCTACCGGGGCCTGGGCAAGAAGAGGATGGCTTGGAACATTGGCAGCTACCGACACTACCCAGTTTATATTTACCAACCAGTCCACTAATTTGGTAACTAATTATTGCCTGCTTAGTAATACCACGGTTTTGAAACAGGTATGGGGTGCATACAAAGACAGTGTAAAAAAATTCTATGCAGATACCATTGGAAATTTATCATTTAAACCTTACAAGGTATACAGTACCCGTGGCCCTTTGAGTGATTACGATGATATTATTATGGACATCAAATATCCAAAAAGTATTAGAAGCACCACCGTAAGAAACAATCACCTTAACAGCAATGATAATTTCATCAGGCGCATGGATTCCACACTTATTTATCACAACATATATACCGGTGCTGCAACAAGTGTAAACGGGTCGATGGCCTGGGATGATGGTGGATGTAAACCTTCAGAAATAGCACTGATAAAAGCTTGGTACTTTGCCGATCCTAATATTCCGGATGTATGGAAATATGGTACTGCCAACGCGGGCATTTTCAAATACAGGAAAACCGGAAACTTTATAAAAAAATAACCAATACTATCAATCTACAATTCAGATTTATGAAAAAAGGAATCATATTAACAGCCATGATGATTGCAATGCTTGCTTACATATTGCCATCCTGTTATAAAAACAAAGAAGATATTCTTACCCTGCCCAAAGTTTCTTTCCGGGGAGATGTGGTACCCATTATGGTAGCAGGAGGCTGCGGTTGTCATAATAATGGCGTTTATAAAAATGCCGTTCAGTTTTCTCATGCTGACACTATTTTTTATGATGCCATTCTTGCAAGGGTTAGTTTGTTTAACAGTTGGGTAAACGGAGGTACTCATCCGGGCGGTGGCGTAATTGATTTTAAACCAAGCGAAGTCAATATCGTAAAAAAATGGATTGCGGAAGGTGCCAAGGATGATGGCGGTGGTTGTACGGTTACCGGGGTTATTACTCATGCTGCTAATATTTTGCCTATTTACACCAGCACATGTAAGGGAGCAACCTGTCATGGCGGAATTGCTCTTGCGCTTGATTATACTAAACTGGTAGCCGAAAAAAATGCGCTAACTGCTATCATGAATAGTGGAGGTAATGCCGGTCACAAAGGCGGTGCGTTAAGTTTAAGTACCTGCACTTTAAAAACGTTTACGGAATGGATAATACAGGGACAACTAAAATAATATTTACCAAAATATAATTTGACGGACATCATTGTTGGCACAATAAAAAAGAAATTATGAAAAAGACTTTTTCGCTACTCTTAATTTGCCTTAGCATATTAGCTAATGTTATAGCGCAAGACAGTACTCAAACTGAATCAAAAGCAGCTCCCAAACAAAAGTTTACCAGGGCTACTTTCAACGCTACCAAACTGATTAATATGCAGACCACAGAAATTGTTAGTCCGGGGGCATTGCAATTTATGATCTCTCACCATTTTAGTAATATTTGGAATAAAGGAGCAGGGAAACAAAATATTGGGCAGTTATTTGGCCTTAATTCAGGTGTTGCTCATACTTATTTATCATTTGATTATTCACCCGCTACCTGTTTAAACCTGGGGGTTGCTGCAGCGGGAAACTCAAAGTATGAGGGATGGGTTAAATTTAAATTGCTTCGCCAGCAAACAGGCCTGAAAAATATTCCTGTTTCGGTGGCATTGTATTCAATGGCCAACGTAAATACCGCAAAGGATCCTGACAATACCTTTACCGGCAACAGGTTTGCATTCATGAACCAATTATTGATTGCACGTAAGTTGTCAGACAGGTTATCACTACAGCTTTCACCCACCTGGATTCATTTTAATATTGTACCGTATGGCATCAATAATAGCAATGAAGTTTTTTCATTGGGGATAGGAGCCAAATATAAAGCCACCAGCAGCCTGAACTTAACATTCGAATATTCCCGCCAGTTGAATATGTATGAAAATATCATTGCCAAAAACGGGTCAATACTAAATTACAATCCGGACCTTCTTTCTGCAGGAATTGAAATTAACACAGGCGCCCATCTTTTCCAGTTCTATATCGGCAGCACCACCGATGCGTCTAACATCGATCATTTTGCCAGGAACAACAGTAAAATTAAAGACGGAAATTTCGCCTTTGGTTTTACCATCAACAGAAGTCTGAACCTTAAGAAATAAGCTCGTTTTAAATGATACATAAGAAAAAGCCGACTTAATTTAAGCCGGTTTTTTTAATTAGACCCGGTAATTCATCTTCCTTTTTGCTGCCACATTATTTACAGGCAATCAACAGGCTGAGCTTAATAGATTACCTGATGCTTTACAGATAATGGGTGCATTCCTAATTCATCCTGCTCTGGGCGCAACAAAGCAGTATACACATTTTTAAAAGGGATGTTTATTGGTTATAAAACATTCGTTTATTTCGCCGCACGTTTGATCAACCCCAAACCCTCTTCCAAAGAGAGGAGCTTGACTCTGAAAATTCGAAATTTTATTCTGTTGGCTATCAGTCAGCTAATAATGGTGTATACATAATTGTCGCAGCCGCAGGTGGTTTGTTTATGATACAAACCACGGCTCAGCCCCGGTCGGTGTCCTTTATACCGAAAATGGGAGCGACATCCGATAGCTATCGGATTTGAAATGCATTTCAACTCTTTCATTCCAATGCAATGATACACGGCACCAGAACAAATCTTACATAATTTTTAAAATATGCTACAACATTTACAGATTTTAAGGAACATCTGGAACATAAAGCTGTCTTATATTTATATGAATTGAAAATAATTTTGTCAAATCCTCGACAAAAATGTTTTCGTTTATAGTTAAAGGCTATATTAGCAGAAAAAGTATAGATTGCTTTTAATTTAAAAATACTATATGCCATTTTTAGACCATGTGTTGCAACCTCCTTCATACGGGTGGAAGGACGAAGCAGGAAATTTGATAAAACCTACGGTGAACCAGATCCTAAGGGAATTTTTTTCGAGACTAAATATATTTGCCGACAGGAAAAACTGGTTGCCTTTTTTTAGCTGGTTTAAAGTGTTGTGCCTGGTTCCATTCTTTATTGTATTCCTGGTTAATAATGTGAGCATATTTACGCTGGTGGCGGCTTTTGTGTACAGCATGATTATAATGGGTACGCATGGCACCATCTGGCATCATCGGTATTGTACACATGGCGCTTACAAATTTCGCAATAAATTCTGGCGTTTCTTTACGCAAAATCTTACCATCAATGTAATTCCGGAAGAGATATATGTTGTGTCGCATCATGTACACCATGCCAAGTCTGACGAGCCAGGAGATCCTTATAATGCATACGGAGGTTTTTTTTATTGTTTTTTGGCGGATGTAAATCACCAGCCGATAGCGAAAGACCTGAGCGAGGCAGATTACAACCGGGTGAAGATGCTGATGAAACATACCGGGGTTACGGCCAATAGCTATCAGCAATACCAGCGTTGGGGCTCTTATGTAAATCCCGGAGGTGCAGTAATGTCGTGGATAATAAACTGGTCATTCTGGTATTTGGCATTTTACCTGATGGGTGGACATGCACTGGCCTGTAGTTTGTTTGGTGCTGCAGCATTTTGGGCCGTAGGTGTACGTACTTTTAATTATGAAGGGCATGGAAAGGGTGAGGCTAAACAAAGAGAAGGCACCGATTACAATCATAAAGACAATTCGATTAATCAGCTCTGGCCGGGCTTCGTGGCCGGTGAGTGGCATAATAATCACCACCTGTTTCCGAAAAGCGCAAGGAGTGGTTTTAAACCGCACCAAATTGATTTAGCCTGGTACTACATCAAATTAATGAGTGTCTTAGGGGCAGTAAGCCAGTACAAGGATTATAAAAAGCAATTTTATCAGCAGTACCACCTGCCTTATCAGCATAGCAAAAACGACACTGTTCAACGCCCTGCAGATGTTG
Source organism: Chitinophagales bacterium (assembly GCA_038213285.1). Classification (GTDB taxonomy): domain Bacteria; phylum Bacteroidota; class Bacteroidia; order Chitinophagales; family Chitinophagaceae; genus Ferruginibacter. The sequence continues at coordinate 27,990 of JBBQTL010000005.1, read as the reverse complement.
TTTCAAAGAGGACTACTTCGGTAAAATCTCTTCAAATTGTGAATCGTGAATCGTGAATCGTGAGTCGCTGGTTATCGGATCGCCATTGTTTACTTCCTTTTGAAAGTTTGAGTGATATTTTTAAACTGCAGCAGGTTGGTTTGAAAAGCCTCAGTCGCCGATCCCACAATAATAAAGTATTCGCCTGTACCGGTAAAAAGAATTACCTGGTAAATTAGTTGATCCTTTGAATCGTTGCTCTTACCGTCTGCTATTATCTCATACTCTGGTAACTGATCGATCGTAATTGCATTCATTTCCTTTACCGTATTTGATTCGCCCCGGGGAAGTTTTTTTAATCTTTCAATGCAAAACTTTTTTTGATCGGTTGTTGAAATAGTACCGATAGAATTTCCCACAATCAATGTTGGACTTACAGTAGGTATTTTTCCATCTGTAGAAAAGAGTAAACTGCCTGATATAAGCTTTGCCAGTTTAAAAGGAGTTCCACTTACATCTATTTTAAATTTTACAGCCTCCAGCGGATCATCGTTTTGCTGTTCATTATATGTTGTAGAAAGCAAGGCTGCTTTCATTGCTGTTGCAATGTCTTTACTGGCTTCAGCGTAAATTCCATTTAAGATCACTGTTTTTTTATCATCTCCAAATACCAGCATTTGTTTTAAGTAGTTAGTTCCGTTTGCCTGCTGGCTTAAGCTGATAAATGTTGCTTTTGCTTTATTGAAATCAATTGTTTGTTTATCAATCAGTGTCATGCCTTTCTGCCGGAGGGCATCAGCCGTAAAACTTTCTACAGCTAACTGCATGGCAATGGGTAATTCAGTTACCATAATGGATGCACCCAGTTTACTGTTTTGAAATCCGCTAAAATTGGTGGAAGCGATAAAGCCATCGGGTGGAATCATGCTGTATTTTGTTCCCGAAATTACCTGGTGACTGGGGTTTTGTCCAAATACTAAGTTCACCATAACACACAAAAAGATTGCTAGTTTCATTTTCATAAATGGAAGGATATTTAGTGTATTGAAATTGTTCATTTTGAGAATTTTACTGTCATGAATTTATACCAGTTTAAATGTAAGGATGTGGCCGATCATACTCACCTTATCAAATTGGCCGGTACACCATTGACAGAAAAGCGAATTTATTCAAAGCAGTTTTAATACGTCCCATTTTTCATTTCAAAAAAATGCTTACTAACTGAAAGAGTAGTTTGTTGTTTGTTGAGTTGCCCTACAACATTTTCATAAGTAAAATGATCTGCCCTAAATGATAGGCATCATGTTGTACAATTCAGTAGATGTTTTGTAATAAGCGGCATCGTTACCGGGTTATATTTTTTCAAGATATGCTTTATTCATTTGTTGGAGACATTCGATCTATTGCAGTTGTGAATGTTTCAAAGCCAGCAAAGTATTGTCTCATGCGGTTGACGACTGGTCTGTTACTATGGTGAAATAGTTGTTATCGGGCGTTATCATGATCTTTCCCTGTAGCCGCTGCAACACATTTTCTCTCCAACTGATGATATGGTTTACTATTTCCCACACTGTATTACAATGAGGGCTCATTCTTTTTGCGGCCGTTTCTGGGGAATATTATCCAGGGTTCCCATCAGGGTAATATCTATCCAGGGCTCGCCTTTGTAAATATCCTGGAAGAGTGTGGTGATATGTTTTATTTCATTCATCGCCGGGTTGATTTTTGAAGTGAAATTAATAAAACTGGAATATACATCGCTCATTTAGGGACCTGTTTTTTGCTGAACAAAACCAGTTGACGTTTGTTACAGTATTTATAATTTATTCACATTGTCGTTAAACATATTAATTACAGGCGCTAATGGATATATGGGCCATCGTTTAATTCCGGTTTTGCTGGAACAGGGCCATCGGTTGTATTGCTGCGTTAGGGATAAAGTGCGTTTTGAAAACGAACATCACAACGAAGGAATTGTGATTATTGAAATAGATTTTTTAGACAGCACCACAGAAATTACACTCCCCGTTGATATAGATGCTGCATACTTTCTTATGCATTCAATGAGCAGTGCCGGCGATTTTGAAGAAAAGGAATTAGCTTGTGCCAACAGGTTTCTTAATCTTATTGAAGTTACCAACTGTCGGCAGATTATTTACCTCAGCGGTATTGTAAACGAACAGCATCTTTCCAAACATTTACATTCGCGGCTGGCGGTTGAAAAAAAATTAAACGAAAGTAAGATTCCACTGACGGTACTGCGTGCTGGCATTATTGTAGGTTCAGGAAGTGCCTCTTTTGAAATAATCCGCGACCTGGTAGAAAAGCTGCCGGTAATGATAGCGCCAAAATGGCTCAACACCAAATGCCAGCCCATAGCTATCAGAAATGTAATTCAATTTTTATCAGGCGTTTTATTAAAAGAACATACCTACGGACAGCATTTTGATATCAGTGGCCCTGAAGTACTGAGCTATAAGGAAATGCTGCTCCAATATGCTGAAATCAGGAAATTAAAGCGCAGGATTTTTATACTTCCCATATTAACACCCAGGCTCTCTTCCTACTGGCTCTACTTTATTACTTCTACTTCTTATCCATTGGCAGTAAATCTTGTTGATAGTATTAAAGTAAATGTAATTGCCAAACCAAATAATTTAGCCGCCTGCCTGCATATAGAATTGCTTTCTTACAAAAAGGCTGTTCAGTTGGCTTTCGAAAAAATTGAGCAAAACATGGTGCTTAGTAGTTGGAAAGATTCATTCAGTTCTTCTAATGCCAGCCAGGGTTGGATGGAAAGAGTGGAGGTTCCTTCCTATGGTTGTTTTAAAGATTTAAAATGGCGGGTAATCGATACCGCCGGTGAAAAAATATTAGACAATATCTGGAGCATTGGCGGTGCAAAAGGCTGGTACTATGCCAATGGCCTATGGAGAATAAGAGGGCTGATGGATAAGATGGCAGGTGGTGTGGGTCTTCGCCGGGGCCGAACCAATAACAGCGACATTCATGCCGGTGACGCATTGGATTTTTGGCGGGTGCTCATTGCAGATAAGAAAAATAAACGATTGTTGTTGTATGCTGAAATGAAACTTCCCGGCGAGGCCTGGCTTGAATTTCGGATTATGAAAAAGCACAACAAAATTCAATTGAGGCAAACTGCTACTTTTCGGCCAAAGGGATTGTGGGGCAGGCTTTACTGGTACAGTATATTGCCCTTTCACTATTTTATTTTTAATGGGATGATCAATAATTTGATTAAAACAAAATGAGCATCTGAATTGCTTTTAAATTGAACTATGGAGATTGGCGTAAACCTTTATTTGTTTTTAAGAATAACAAAACTGTAATACTTATTTTTTATATGAAACTAAAGTTGTGACTCACTACCTGTAAATATTTTTGATTTTCCTTTCAAAGCTGCAGTATTCCAACCTGCACCTGCGGATTTTAATGAGGAGTTATCAGATAATGCCCGCCTTTTCCGGTTGTTTTCTAAATTGGTGAAATACTTGTTTCTGACCAATGTCAGGATTTTTGCTGATGAAAATACTTAATCCGCTTTACATACAATGATACCTTTACAATACATGATACTTCAAACTAAAATAATTCCCGTGCAAAATATATCAACTAAATATGCAGCTATTAAAACGGAATTTATCCCAGATGGGAAACTAATTCAATTACAATACGAAAGCGATACCATGAAGCGGTTGCTTGGTTTTATGATGGATGAAAACACACACCTAAAAAACAGACTGTCGGAAGTACTTAAAGCCGAATTTAACAAAAATTTGCTGGACGAAGTAGAATTATTTTTAAGCAGGTTTATCAAGGAAGATGAGCTGATAGGCTTACTGCGTAACGATTTGGCCGAATTAGACAAGTTACTGGTGAAAAGTACAATTGGAAATGAATCCATTAAAAAGTTGATTTACAAAAAAATGAAAAATCTGGAAAATAATATCCTTGTTGCTGAGCAACAATTCAATAAACTGAAACTCGAGTTTAATAATTATCTATCGGTAAATATGTAGATCCGGTGAAGCTGATGATGAAATGCTGGCTTAGATGATGCTTAATTGACCATTCTGCGGTCACTACTTACAATTGACCGGCAATTTAATTTGGCTACCGATAATTGGATTCATATAACCTGCTACTGATGTTTACCTTTTTGCTGTTAGGTTGTTAACCCTTTCTTTAAATCCGTTTTTACAGTTGGTTACAGGCTTTCCCAAACTAGAATGTATTCAACCAACATTTGTATTAAACATGGTGTTTTGGTGTGTGCTTATAGTGATAATGACAAGCGCAATCTTCATGATTAAAATCCCTTTTTACATTGACCGTTGTCATCCTAATTTAGCTTTCTTTGAAATATCTTGCTTTATAAAATAATGAAAAATGAAAAAGATATGGTGCATCAATTTTGTCTTGCTGCTAATTGCTGCCGGATGTAGCACTTCAAAAACAACCACAAGCTGGAAGGCTGAAAGTGTAGTAAATGTAAAGTATAACAAAATATTGGTGATGGGTCTTATGCGGGATGTGGATCAGTCTGTTCAAATGAATATGGAAATTCATGGCGTGGGTGATTTAAGTGATTTGGGATATAAGGCGGTGTCTGGTTTACAGGAGTATGGGCCAAAAGCGTTCACTAATATTGATGAAGAAACTGCGTTTGCAAAATTAAGAAACAGTGGAATAGATGGGATTTTAACAATCGTATTGTTAGATAAGCAAAAAGAAAAAAAATATATACCGGCTAATATGTATGCTTCGCCCAATGGATATTATTTCAACAGGTTCTGGGGTTACAAAACCGCTATGAGCCAGCGTATTTATGAACCCGGATATTATGCAACTGAAACCCAATACTTTTGGGAAAGCAATTTGTACGATGTGGGCAGTCGGAAACTGGTATATTCTGTACAAACACAATCATTTGATTCTACCGGTTTAGTAATGCTGGGTCATCAGTTTTCACAAAGTATTTTTAAGGAAATGGTGAAAAGCAATGTGTTGAAAAAAGTAGAAAATATGGTCACCACGGCATTTTAAATAGTACTTTCTTTCTCCTGGTTAAAAATCAGAATTGGATTTGCAAGCTTTTTATTTTATGTGCCTCACTCCGGGGAAAAGTGCGTGGAGGTGGTACTTTTTATTGGTTGGTAAAAGGTACAATAATGTTTATTTCTTCAATGTAATCGCAATGTTATTGCAGGGTTATGAAAATGAGTTTTAATTTGCTTTTTTCGGAAAACTGGTGCAAAACAGTAATGGTAATTAAATTTTGAAAACCAGGATATTTCGTAACTGGCATTAGTTAAGCAGGCGTTCCAGTTTTTTTGCATTGATAATAGTGATGCCCCCATCCTTTATATCAATTAGTTTTTCATTACGGAAGTCGCTGAGGGTGCGTATGAGTGATTCTGTGGCGGTACCGGCAACAGTAGCGAGACTTTCGCGGCTGATATCAATTACAAAGTCATTTTCGCCTGTAAGCTGGTATTTTTTTTGCAACATCAACAAAGCTTCTGCTACTTTTTTCCTAAGCGAATTATATGCTAAACCCAATAACTGAGCCTCCTTTTCAGATACATTTTTGGCAAGTAAGCGTATAAATTTTTGAGCAACTTCTTTGTTGTTATTAATCAGTTCTTCAAAGTCTTCCCTTGGAATAATGGCTAGTTCGGTTTCTTCCAACGCCTCTGCCGTATCCTTATAAACCCCGCCTTCCACCAGGGCGATATAACCCAAAAAATCATCCGGGCTAAAAAGATCCGTTACCAGTTCTTTACCATCGTCATTTCGCTTGTAGGCTTTCACTTTTCCTTTCAGTAAATAGTATAGCCTGTTTGGATGATTGCCTTCAGAGTAAATTATTTGTTTTTTCTTATAATAGTTAATGTTTCGGTCCTCAACCAATGATTGCAATACATTTTTACGTAAATGAGATTGCATCAGGCTATCCAGCCCTTCCAGGCCTGGAGATACATTATTTTTTATCAACTCTATTTTTTTTAGGCGGCTGTCTACTGCATTTAGCAATTCTGTGCCGTTGAACGGTTTTGTAATGTAATCATCGGCACCTAATTCCATACCCTTTCTAAAATCATTTCTTTCTGTTTTTGCTGTTAAGAAAATAAAGGGCGTATTTTTAATGGCCTCATTTTTATGTATTGCATGTAATACCCCATAACCATCCAGTAGCGGCATCATAATGTCACAAATAATTAAATCAGGTTGGTGTTCAAGGGCTTTTTCTACACCGGTCTTTCCATTTTCGGCTACAATCACTTCATAGTTGGATAGCTCCAGTATCTCCGCTGTATTATTCCTTATATCGTCATTGTCTTCTATCAGCAATATCTTTTTCATATGTATAAATTTATGGATGCTCTTCCGGGAATGCCCGCTTGATCAGCCGATTGTTAACAGGAGCATTTTCCAAGATTCCTGTTGAATTTTTTCCAATTTATTTTTAATTCGGTAAGGCTGTAAATACTATCTTAAACTCAGATCCTTTTTCAAGCTGACTTTTAAACTCCATTTTGCCATTCATTAATTCTGCATATTTGCTTACGAGGTGCAAGCCTAGCCCGGTACCCTGTATATTGCCCGCATTGGTACCCCTGAAAAACCGCTCCATTAAATGTTTCTGATCATCATTTGAAATACCCATGCCATGGTCTTTTACTGAAAGCGTTACCTGTTGACCGTTATTGGTTGTTTTGAGTTCAATCGGGTACTTTTCATTTGAAAATTTTCCGGCATTGGAAACCAGGTTCATTATAATGTGTTTAAGCAATGATGGGTCAAGTGTTACTACCGCATCTCCATCATGCCGATAGTGGATTTTCTGCTGTCTGCCCAAAGTTAATTTCATTTCTCCTGCAATCGTTTTAACCAGTTTCTTTATATTAAATTCCGTTAACCGTACCTGTATTTTGCCTTCCTCGATTTTCCCTACACTTAAAAAATCGTTCAGCATATCAGTCAGCATATTTACGGATGAAACAATTCGCTGCAGGTGTTTTTCCCGTTTTGGCTGATCTTCACCAGATGTGTATTTTTCAATCAGGTATGCAGAAGAAAGTACCGTGCTAAGTGGAGTGCGAAACTCATGCGATGCCATCGATACAAAACCTGACTTTAATTCACCCAGGTCTTGCTCCTTTTTGAGCAATACCAGCAAATCTTCTTCGGCCTTTTTCCGTTCCGAAATATCAATGGCAATACCCATGTAGCCATTTATTTTTCCATCACAATCCCTGATGGTAGTAATTGTCAGCAGTACCGGAAAAGTACTCCCATCTTTCCTGGCATAAGTGTATTGTTCTTCATCATGTATATTTCGCCGCGATTTTTCTACCAGTACTTCGAATTCATCATTAATCATTATTCCGGATTCATTCAGTATTTCCTCTCTTTTCTTTGCTATCTCTGTTTTGTTGTGAAATAACAAAGTGGTGTATTTATTGATTACTTCAGATTCATGATAACCGATATTGGCAGATGCTTCGGGGTTAAACAGTTTTATGATGCCATTTTCGTCGGTAGCTATAATCATAGCTCCGGCATTGTCAAGCAAGGCTTTTTGGAAAGATTGTATTGCCTCCAGTTTATCATTTGATAGCTCGAGCTGATGCATGGTTTCCATTAAAGCTTTTGTTCTTATATCTACGGTACTTTCCAATTGCGCCTTCATTTTCTCAATTTCCGCTTCCGCTTTTTTACGAATGGTTATATTGGTAATAAATGTGATCACATAGATACCGTTGTTAGTATGATAGTTTCCCAGACTTATTTCAACCGGTATTTCTGTTCCATCTTTTTTTAAAGCAACTAAATCAATACCGGCACCCATGGCACGGGAAAACGGTTGCTGTAGATATTTTTCCCGATGGGGAATATGTTGGTGGTGAAACCTTGCCGGAACCAGGATTTCAATTACTTTACCAATAAGCTCTATTTCAGTATAGCCAAATTCATTTAAAGCAAAAGGATTAACTGCATGTATAATTCCCCGGTTATCGGTAACCACTATACCCATGGTAGCATACTCAAAAAATGCTTCAAAATGAGTGCTGCTTTTTTTTGGGGCGGCAATTGGCATACGTAATATGTTATGTTGCAAAAAGGATTACAACATACTAAATTGCTTAAACTTATGGTTGCATCGGATGATGAGCATCATTTTAAAATATGATAATGAGCAGAAATTGGCAATGGCTGTTTATATACCGGTTTCAGTTTACCTTTTACTTCCGGAGGATAGAATGGTAAAAATGCCCCACTGTATTATAAAACTATTCCTTCCCCTATCATTTTTTCTTTTATAAATATTTTCAAAGCGGGCGACATAACGGATATAATATCATTCATCTCTTCGTCGGTAATTAAATAATTCAATGCTTTAAATACAATTGCAATGGCGGTTCCGCCTTTTAATGGATCACTAAAATCATATCCGGACAATCTTCCATCCTCCTGTTTTATTTCCTCAATAAAATCATTTACAACTCCAATGTGAAGATAATCGGTATTAAATTTCCAGCCGTCTGCGTAAACGCCTTTTAATGCCATTGGCAATTGTGCCATCAAATGAAAAGATTCTTCATGGCTGATCCGGTTTCTTAATGCATGAAATACCGCACGAATGATTTTACCAGCCATTTTTAGTGATACCCCCAGTTCTTCGGATACAAGCCTTACAAACTGGTTTGCGGTTGCTGCGTGTTGTTCAAAATCCATTGACATGGGATATAGTTTTATTTAGTAAAGGTTTATGCTAATCTAACATTGATTAGATGGCGATGCGTAATGCTGCAATCATTCAATAGTGCAACTTAATATTGATTTTTCTAAAAGTACAACGTTTTACTTTACATGTTTTACTGATTTGTTACATGTAAGGTAATAAGGGTTCATGCAAATTAGCCTGATAGCCCTCAGTAGTCAGGCTGATGCATATCAGAAAGACGTAACATTATTTTCTTTTATTTAAAAAGCAGGTAATCGGGCATATTTCGAATCCGATGGATATCGGATGTCCTATATACTTGCCAACCTTTTTTAACGGATATAGTTATGTCTAATGCTATTCACAAAAGTTGACAACCCTTTAACTTGTTCAGCTGATGCTGCAACAGGATATTTTTAAAAAGTTTTATTCCGTGGCAGATATCAAATAATAAAGGATCGGTGATCCATCCTCCATGATGAAAGCGCATGCTCCTTAATCAAACATGCTGTAGTTAAAACCAGTTTGTGTCGGCTTGTTTGTTTTTAACTGTATGCTACAATTTCCCTTAGCCAGTTAATTTTTTTACCAAATCCCAGGTTGCTGTCTGTCATTTTAATGCTATTGAGCTGGATGGTAAAAATTTCGCCTTTCATAGCAACGGCCATGGGATATTTTTTATGATATTGAATGTAGGCATCTTTGGCGATAGGATCCAATTGCTGTATCATTTCACCCTGGAACTGTATTCCTTTTGTTACCAGTTTGCTCAATTTATCCGGAAGAATCGTTCCTGCCACTGTCGGCTTCTCTTTCAAATAATGATAGTGGTTGGCTTCGGAAGAAGATTTAAAATACAGTAATCCTTTTTCTTTGTTCAATACATAATAGCAATTGAAGCAATATGGATTGCCTGCATCATCGGTACAACAAATGGTAGCACAGGTTTGATTCTGTAAAAATGAAGTGATGGATTCGTTCATGTTGGATATTTATTTTGTTTAGGAAACTTTAATAATTTTTACAGGACATGTGATTGTTAATGCCCTCGTTTGTTGACCGGAGACATTGTCCACAGTCAACGCAAATACGTCTTTTTTTGCGATCGCATTTACCAGTGTTGCTTTTCCATCTTTCCTCGACATTCGCCAAAGATCCGGCTGCTGTTCAAAACAAATACCGCAGCCAATACATTTTTTTCGATAGTGAATTATCTTAACCATTTACTGTTTTGGTGCTATGTTTAGTTTGATGTGACGTATTGATTTGTGAATGGTTAACGGTGATCCGATAGCTATCGGATGGTGAATAGATATCTATGAATTCGAACTGTTCCTATTTTGCTCATTGCCCATTGACCATGCACCATTCACGCTTAACTTAATCCTACTATTTTATAAAGCTTATCACCGGGTGTTATCTTTGAATCAAAGGGGAAGGTTATTTTATCGCCTTTTACCGCAATTTCGCCATCAGCACCATTTACGGTAAGTGTTTTCAGTTTTTCTTTTGTTATACCAAAAGCAGAACCGGTAATCATTACCGTATCGCCTGTTTTAAGGGTGCCGGTTTCAATTGAAAACTCACCGATCTTAATTTTGGGTAATACTTACTGCCTTTGCCGATATAAATTTTCTTTTCCGTTGCAGCGGAACCAGGATGGTTTGTCCATTCGCCAAACTTATGGCCCAGGTAGTAACCCTGCCAGAAGCCCCGGTTGTAAACGCTTGACAGGCGTTGAATCCAATCGATTATTTTTAAATGGGTAAAGCTGTTTTTTTCAATGGCTTCAATGGCTTCCCGGTAACATTTGGTTACATTAAAAACATAATCAGCTCCTTTACTTCTTCCTTCAATTTTCAACACATCTACTCCGCTGCTCAATACCTGGTTGAGTATATCGATGGTACAAAGATCTTTGGGCGACATGATGTATTCATTGTCTAACAGTAAGGTCTCATTTGTTTCGGTATCAGTTACCCTGTAGGGCCGCCTGCAATTTTGCGTACATGCACCCCTGTTGGCCGATGCATTTTGGGAATGTAAACTCAGATAGCATTTTCCGGATATGGCCATACACAATGCTCCGTGAACAAATACTTCTATTTTCATCAATTCTCCGGATACACCCGTTATTTTTCTTCTCTTGATTTCTTTACTGATATGTTCTATCTGTTTTAAAGTGAGTTCTCTTGCTAAAACAACCACATCAGAAAAGCGGGAAAAAAACTGTACCGATTGAATATTGCAAACATTGGCCTGTGTAGAAATATGAATGGGAAGTTCTAATTGATTACAATATTCAATTACCGCAAAGTCGGATGCAATCACCGCATCAATTTGTTGTTTTTTAGCTTCCTTTAAAATGCCATACAATAATTGCATGTCGTGATCATACATTACCGTGTTGAGTGTGATATACGAACGAATGCCATTGGCCTGGCAAATATGGCCAACCTGTTTAATGTCCGACACAGCAAAAGAGTTGTTAGATTTTGCACGCATATTCAGTTGCTCTACCCCAAAATAAACGGCATCTGCACCACCTTTGATGGCAGCCTGCAGGCATTCAAATGACCCTGCCGGGGATAGCAACTCAATTTTCCGATCATTCATAATAATATTTTAATCTGCTGTTCTCCCTATCAATCTTCTGGTGGGATGATTGCTGTGCAATAGACGGCTCTTTTTGTTTGCTACTTCCGGATAACTTTTCAGTAACATTGGTTTTTAGCACCATCCAAATAAACTGGATTCGCCAGGTGGTATTGATTTTAATATTTAGCAGAAACTGGGCACCTTTTTTAAAGGGCTGGTTAGTTGTATTCATAATAGATACAAAAGGGGAACACAGGCTGTTGGTAATACCGTAATTGAAAATATAGCTTCGTGGTCCTGGGTAATTTAATTGGGCAAAATTAATAAATAAAGATAACTTTGTCCTTATTTATTTTCATTCCATACTTAAAAGAAGGGATTATATTTTGATCCTGTTGCTGCGGAAATGTTGAGCTCATTTTTCAATTAAATACCAGGAAAGAAGAGAACATAATTCCGTTGTTTCAGCAGTAAATAAAATCTTATAAAATATCATGTTGAGTTTAACGAAGATTTTTCATTTTGAAATGGCGCATGCGATTCATGGTTACCCGGGCGGTTGCAAAAACATTCATGGACATTCCTACCAGCTACAGGTAACCGTCACGGCCAACGGGGATTGTAAACACTTTATTCCATCGCCGGGGTTTGTTTTAGACTTCAAAGTATTAAAGCAACTGGTTACAAAAGGTATCATACAAATATTGGATCATAAGCTGGTGTTATCAGGTGCTTATGTAGCGCAGCATCCTGCTATTGGATCGCAGGAAAACCTTGTTTGCTGGGAGGCGGAACCTACAGCGGAAAACCTGTTGATATACATGAAAGACATTCTCTTCGAAAGCCTTCCGGATGGTGTAAAGCTGGTGAGGCTAAAGCTATTTGAAACGAGCGATTCTTTTGCAGAATGGACCCCATGATACATCGGTGTTTACTAAATTTGCCATACAATAAATAGTTCCAGATTTTAAAATAAAACTATGTTTTCCAAAGCCACGGAATATGCCTTAAGGGCCACTATTTATATTGCCAAAAATAGTCGGGAAGAAAAAAAAATTGGGATTGATGAAATTGCAAAGGCGATTGATTCTCCCCAATCTTTTACCGCTAAAATATTACAGGCACTTACAAGGGATGGCAATTTGGTAAGTTCGGTTCGTGGGCCCAATGGTGGTTTTTTTCTAACGGAGGATGCAAAGAAATTGCCGGTATGCTCTGTCCTGCAGGCGATGGGGGAGGATGACATATTGGAAAAATGTGTGTTAGGTTTAAAGAAATGTTCGGAAGTACAACCCTGCCCGATGCATGCCCAGTACAAAATCATTAAGCAGCTGTTAATACAATTGTTTGTAACAAAAACCATACAGCAGCTTGCTGATGAAATTAAAGATGGTGAAGTGTATATCAACAATACAAAAAGCCGTTCAAAAGTTCGCTAGGCTTATGTCACGCACAAAGTGATCTATTAATTTGCGATTTCCCCTGGTTAGTCACCCTTGGGGGGTGACACACCAGGGGAAATCGTCTCTGACAAATCAAAGTTGACACGACACAAGCTGGTTCACCCGTATTTTTACGCAACTCTTTCCTGGTTTTCCTTTTGAATATGAGGAGTCACCAGTCGGCGATTAATAAATTCCCCTTTTTCTTATTCGTTTATGTTCCTTCACCATTCAGTTGAGCCTTTAATCGGTTTATCGGCAATCAATTCAGAAAAGAATTATCTTAGTCCGATAAATACATAAATATGAAAACAGCGGTTGTAACCGGTGCTTCCGGTAATATGGGGCAGGCGGTGGTTAAAAAATTTCTTGCAGAAGGGTATAGGGTCATCGGTACTATTGTTCCCAATGATCCGGTACAGATGACTGTGAACAACGAAAACTTTGAAACAGTTTTGGTGGATTTAATGAATGACGGGGATGCGGAAAAATTTGTAGTTGCGATGATAGCAAAATACAAAGTGATTAATGCCGCCGTGCTAACCGTGGGTGGTTTTGCAATGGGTAAAATAGCGGATACCAAAGCGAGTGATATCGCTCATCAATACAAACTGAATTTTGAAACTGCTTATAATATTGCACGCCCTGCATTTACTCACATGATGGCAAATAAAACCGGCAGGATATTTTTAATAGGCTCAAGGCCGGGCATGTACGCAACCGACGGTAAGGGGATGGTAGCGTATGGCCTGGCAAAATCGTTGATATTCAGGCTGGCCGATTTAATGAATGATGAAGCAACCGGCACCAATGTAGTAACCAGTGTAATTGTTCCAAGTACCATTGATACTCCACCAAACCGCCAATCCATGCCGGATGCGGATTTCGATGGATGGGTGAAGCCGGAAGCCATTGCTGATGTGATTTATTTTTATTGCACAGATGAAGCAAGTATTTTGCGGGAGCCGGTAATAAAAGTGTATAATAATTCGTAAAAAAAAAGCCCCCGAAGTGGGAGCGTTCTGCTTATGTATGTGTTTAATCTGCGAACCAGGTTCGTAAAATCGACAATACCTTCAAAGTATTTTCTACTCAAAGCCCCCCTTTAGCGGATTGGGGTGGCGGCTCATCGCTCCCCAATGGTAACCTTCAACAGCGGTTCCTCCAAAACCTGGTTGCCTTTGGCAACATTTGCCGGTTCATTATAGGAAGGTGCTGCTTGAACCCGGTATTGCCCACTATTGATATTCCGGATGGCACTTGCCAGGCTTGTTTCGTTTAAATCACCCCAGTCCTTATCCAGGCCGTCCGCCACACTGCTGTTAACGGGTATGCCATTAAAATAATTTCCCTCCCCATTTTTGTTGGTAGTACGGAAAGACACTGGAAAGACATACCATTCACCAACCGGTATGGGATAAAAGCCAACAGGCTTTCCATGAGTTACACCACCAACTAGTTTTACCTCCATGTAAGGTTTTAAATTGTTGATCAGTAATTCACTAGCAGACGCAGTAGCCCTGCCCACGATAAAATAAATGCGGCTCATATTCAATGAACCTGTTTTAGTGAATTTTACGGTTTCATTTTGGCCGGAATTGTTTGCGTTGTATATCTGCTTCATCATAATGCCACCGTTGGCAGCCGGGTTGATAAGATAGTTTGCCAGCCTTTCCTGCACTGATACATAGCCACCACCATTATAGCGCAGGTCGATGATTACATCTGATACGCCCTGCCCGGTAAAACTGCTGAACACCCGCTGAAATTCACTATACATTTTATTTACATTGCCCAGGAACGAATTGAAAACCAGGTATCCTATTTTTTTATTGTTGATATTGTAAACCGTATCCAGGTATATCGGTTTGGTGGCATAATGGGCCCGGCTTAAATCGATCGTAACCACGCTGGCATCTGGTTTTTGAAATGTTATGGAAGAGCTTGCGGCATTATAGATATTATCAACGATAAAGCTTGTATTCCCCGTATTAATATTGCTGTTCGCATTGATTTTTGTAATACGCCACCCCCTGTGTATTCCAGCTTTACCGGCAGGGGAATTAGGCTCCACCAACCTTACCCGTAAATCTCCTTCCACCCTGAAAAAAACAGTAAGTCCAAAATCCCCGTCAGCACTTGTTGCAGTTGCCACCGAGCTCATTCCTGCACTCATTTTATCCCATTCTGTTTTCTTCATGGCAAAACTAAACCGGTCAACCGGCTGACTAAATCCAGTTTCGATGCTATATGGCCGTATGGCTTCCATTATTTTATTGGGATCATCATACGTTCTTGCGTTAAACGTAGCGGGAATTTGAGTGTTCCATAAATAAATATCTTTTGCCAGCAGGAGTGCCGAATCCTTTAACACATCATCATTTACCGGGGAGGGAGTTACAACCGGTGTGGTTGCAACAATTTCCTGTTTATCTTTTTTACAGGCGGCAAGAATTGTTAGTGTTATCAGCGATAATGCAGTTGCTCTGAAAGTCATAAAATAATATTTTGAAGGAGAAATGATTGTTGGCACAACGCAAAAAACCTGCTGAAATTTCGCCATTGCCGGATTTTAACAAACTATATAGAAGACGAAACAGCGGTTGTGTGGATGACTTCTCCCAGTTTTCTTGCTAAAATCCATCCGGCAGTGGCTTTTCCAATATCATTAACACGGAATAGATGGCAGGCAAGGGCATAAAAAAAGAGCCGGTTTCCCGAAGGACTGGCTCTTTTTTTTTGATGTTGCTGATTGAAGCAACGGCTTAAACAAAGCTTACCTAATCACTTGCATATTTTTTGTTAGTTGGATTACTTCCCCGGTAAGTGCATCTTCAACAGAGAGTCTATATATATACTTACCCGGAGCAAGCATTAAAGATTGTGCATCAACCTGTATATTATAGGCCCCTTTAACCTGTTTTCCTTTTTGCTGAACCATTAGCCTTTTACCATCAATACTCATGAGTTCAAAGGATACATTTGCATCTTTGCCCAGCTCATATTGAATCATTGTTATTCCGGCCACCGGATTCGGATAATTTTGACTTAGTGCAAAAGCCAACTTGCCGCTTAACTGGAGTACCACAACCTGGCTATAACTGAACCTTCCATCCATATCGATGATCTTCAGGCGATACAGCCAACGACCAGTAGTAAGACCTGCATCTGTGAAAGTATATGAGTTTACTGCCCCATTTCCAATAACAGCAACAGTACCCCTGTTTTCCCATGTGCCACTACCAGCCAGCGATCTTTCCACCACAAACTTATCACTGTTTATTTCGTAACCGGTAATCCAGTTGAGGAATGCAGTATTGTTCTGAAGCTTGCCGGTAAAGCTGGTAAGACCAATTGGCAAGGGGCTTGCTGAAACCACTGCTTCAATCATAAATCTCCCCAACGTTGAATTTTCCGAGGGTGCTACGCCCCCGGTGATGCCAGGAAGAATATAATATGCCCCTGATCTTCCCGGAGATTCTGTTTGCGTGCTTAAAGGAAAATAGCCGGTTGTTGCGTTGGCTGTTTGAGCCAGACCAACATAAACATCGCTGTTATTAATAGCAGGAGGAGTAAGGATGGAAAAGCTCTTGTATTTCCCTAAGTCCGCAGCGGTAATCAGGTAATTGGCGGACTGGCCTAATATTGTTCCTGCTCCGTTTGTGATAATGCCATATACTGTGTTACCGGTATTAGAGGCTGCATTGGATATAAAAACATTTACGTAGGTTACATACGCATTGCCCGCAACGGTGTATTTGTTAAGAATAAGCCCGGCACCGTTATTATATCCTACCGAACCAGCAACTGAGGAATTATCTGCAAAGCTATACGTGCTTGCAGTGACATCCTGCGAAGATACTACACTGTTATTGGCATTATTATCATCTGGTGCCACATTTACAACTACGCTATTGGTACCGATAGCACCGGGGGTATAAGCGCTGAAACTTACGACTACACTTTCACCTGGCGCCAGTGAGGCGATGGTTTGGGTATTGGTGAAACTATTGGCACCACTAACTGTAAGTGTCACCGGTAAATTCGACAATATATTAGAGCCTATATTCCTTATCAGTGCTCTCACAACATGCGGAGCACCATAACCCAGCGGAATTTTACCAAGTGTATAAAGGTTGCTAACCCCGGCGTCTACCGGCAGGGAGTTTACAAAACGGTAAGTTGTTCCTACAGGAGGCAGTACGGTGTTCCGTATGTTATGTGCGGTAAGAGTATAAGTACCATCTATAAAAACTGCAGAGGACCAGGTGTCTGCTGAAGACTTAGTGACATTGACTGAATTTGCCGCAGTGTTTCCTTTTAAGCCGACCTCCGACAGTTTTAAGGCAGCCGCAGCCCCGCCCGCTACAAAACTACCATACACAAATTCGATGTTATTAGTAGTTTCGAACAATTTAATTTGAAAATTCATATCAGCAAACTGGGGCGCTGTCGCAGGAGCCTGGTAATAGTCGCTTACATGCCTATACTGTATGGTACATACCCGGTTAGGTGCTGTACCGGTGGTATAAACCCTGTACTCAGGATTATTGCCGCCTTCCAGATCCAGATTGAGCGGATAGATAAGATTTGCCTCCGTTGAATTTAGCGCATCATACATATTTGCTGGTGGAGCAACTGCGCCAAGTTTTATTGATCCATTCGTGTTTAATACAAATTGGGTAAAAGTAGTTCCGTTGAACAAGAAATTGAACCCGATATTTTGAGGTGCGGAATTATCGTCATCGTAACTTCCTAAAAGCGTTGTGATCGCCGATCCGTTAGTACCTAAATCAGTATAGGTACCCGCTGTATTTATTCCGTTTGCCGCAAAATAATTAAATTGGCCGTATGAAAAATGAAACAATAAAATGGTGGATAAACAAAGTAGTAGTCTTTTCATGCGCTGGTTATTTTTAGGTAATAATATGGGAATTTACTGAATAAATCGATTTGCAGCCCAACTATTTTATAAGTTTCTCAGCACGAATATCACAGGCAATCAATGAACCTGGTATCCTTAATCGAAATACTGTTAAGCCAATCAACCAAAGGAAAATTGGTATCTTCAACCTCCTACCCGTCCATAGATGCCTGCAACCCAGCGCCTCGGAAGAAACCTGACTAGTGCTTGCAAGTTTTGCCACCGTACGGGGAGCAATAATCATCTTCCTGTTGTAGGTTTCCCGAACAGCAATTTCGCCCACTCTTGCAGGCGAAAAGGCCAGCTTCATTCCAATCCATCCCAATTTCTCCTTTGAATCTTTTTTTTATACGGAAGGTTTTGTAAACACCGGGCCTGGAGCACGACAACTGACATGAATGTTTTTTTTCTTTAATTGATAAGGCGGGGAATAGCAAAAAAAAATCACGGTTGATTTTGTGGCCGAATACATATTCTTTGAGGGTAAGGAAGCAAAGTAAAAACATTTTTTAATAAATTGTATGGTGTAAGGAAGAGCATTGGTACAATTTTTTCGTAACGAGTGAACATTACGTGAACACTAAAACGGCAACCATTTTTGAAATATACTATCTTATTGTATTTTTGCGGAGTTTACTATCCAATGCCAGATGAGAAATTTAATAAATCAGCATTTATTTTAATTTAAGGTAGAATATTTGCTAACTAAAAATTACTAATTTGACTCAGATCTATCTATATATATATGCAGGCACAGTCTTTATTGCAGGCTTTATAACAGCCTGGATCATTCGCACGGTTAGGCTAACGAAAACGAGGAAAATGCTAAAGAGTGCAGAGGGGTATCTTGAAAGCGAAAAGCTAATGAAAGAAACGCTGCAAAAGGAAAATGTACACGTTCATCAAACGAAACAGGTGGTAGAACTGGAGTATACTAAAAAGCTGAAAGATTCCCAGGCCCTAAACAAGATGCTTGACCATAACATTTTGTTATTGCAAAAAAGCAATGAAGAAACAGAGGCGTTGTTGAAGACAGGCATGCCTGCATTGCATGAATTGAAGCTAAAATTAATTGACGCACAGAATACCATTGCCCGGTATAAGGCACAGTTGGAATTAAAGGAAACGAATTTATAATATCAATATCGTTTTGAGGATCGGGTTATTTTAAGTGTTATTTCGATAACTCTTTAGTTTAACTAACATTGCACCTTGTGGAATGATTAAAAGTGTGGTAACGGGAAACATCAACTAACAAAACTTCATCTGTAAGGATGATTTAAACGGGTAAATTTGTAGAAATGAAGTGACAATGACAACAGCAGCTATCCGCCAAAGATTATCCGATTATTTTGAAAGTTGCGTGTAATTATATATAAAATCCAAGTTATCCAATTCACCCTTTGCCGCTCAGAAATATTATATACTCAGTTATTTTTCACAACCCGAATATTTTGATAAGGAAGGAAGGTTATTGGTTAAAAGAAGGTGGAGAAGAGTATACAAAATAAACGGCGACATTTTCAGGAGAATCAATGATAAGATTTGCTATACGGTATCAGGAAGATACCGGTAGCCTGGACCATAGTGATGCCAAAGAAATGGTTTTAGTAGCCTGTTTAAAACAAACCCATTTGCAGGGGGCGTAAATCTTTTACCGGCGCAGTTTGCACCGCGTGTTGTTCTGCTTGTAGCTTAACAGAGTATAGCGCTGTTTGCTCATAGCGGGAGGCAACAATGATCTGTATGCCGTTTGCATGATCATTGAATAATTGCTGAACCATCTCCGGGCTATTGTTGTCTTTGGATAAATGAGATAGCAGCAGGTGCGTCATAAATGGCGGCCGGTAGCTGGTGAATATTTCAAGCGCCTGCCTGTTGGATAAGTGTCCCTTTCCGCCACGGATACGATTTTTTAAAAACTGCGGATACCGTCCATTCTCCAATAATTCCTCATCATAATTCGCCTCCAGGAAGGCAGCATGGCATTGGCTGAAATGCTTAGTGAGCCGATCGCAGGATGCCCCGATATCTGTAAATACACCTACGGTTACGCCGTTGCCGCTGATGATAAAACTGTGCGGATCTACCGCATCGTGGTGTTTGGCAAATGCGGTAATTGACAGTGCGCCGATATGCACAGTTACATTCGTGGCAAGTTCCGTAGCCAGCTCTTTTTTTACCGGTACACTACAGTTGGTGCAGGTGGGGGTGCTAATATAAACCGGCAAATTGTATTTTTCGGCAATGCGGGCAAGCCCCCTGATGTGATCAATGTGTTCGTGTGAAATAAAGATCGCTTTCACTTTATGAATGGCGAGACCCAGCAGGCGCATGCGTTTTTCTGTTTCCCTACACGAAATGCCGGCATCCACCAGGATGGCTTCTGTATCATTGCCGATATAATAGCAATTACCGTTGCTGCCCGAATTGAGGGATGTGATAAATAATGACATGCCAGACAAAGATAGCCAAGGCGGAACTAACAGTGAATGAAAAGAGAACGGCAATCAATTTTTTTTAATTATTTTACGGGCAACGGCTGCCCATAGGCATGTTAGTGGGTTGGCGACGTTGCATGCTACGGTGCGAAAAACCAGCATGTAAATGATGCCCTACTTTCTTATTGGGGGTTAAACGATGCAAACAATGATGGTATTATTAAACTGGTCGAATATTAAATGGCTTAGACCGTAAGGCACAAGCGCACGTTTGCTCCATTTAGTGAAATTCCCCGTCCTTACCCGATTGCAAGCAGTTTTATTTTTGTACACTATCTGTATTTTGTTAGGGTTTTTTGTTAAGGCTATTATTTTGCAGGTGTCAAACGCAATGAATTAATTTCGGCGACATTGTTATTTTTAATTTTAGATGCTCTTAGTTTTATAATCTGTTTCCCCTCGTTAATATGATAAGTCCCTATTATTAAACGCTTCCACCCGCTCATTTCATACGCCTCTTTTCTTGGAACTCTATCAGGGCTTGGAATTTGTTTTGAATAAAAAGCATTTTCTATCACTACCTTTTTATTTTCACTTCCTATACTGCATATAATTTCTGAACCTATATCCTCTTTCTTACACAAGTATTCAATCTCTACAACATAATTTCCCGGATTCTTGCAATCAATTTCCCAATACAGGCTATCATTGATACTATTCCATTTTTTTACCCAGTCATGCGCCCATGCATGGCCTTCTTTAAATTTTATGCCCGCAGATAAAGTGGCTTCAAATGTTGGCAGTTCTGCTCCTGATTTCGAAAGTACAACAGGCCTGTTATATTGCAGGCCCGTGGTGGCTTCTGCAAACCATACTTTGTAATCGTTTAAAAATTGAGTTGTAATATCTTTCTTAACCAGGGCCAGGTCTTTTTTTTCTTCGGGATCTTGCAACAGGTTGTATAGTTGAGGTCTATCCTTATCATACACGAAGCGATATGGATCGAATCGGAATCCTCCCGAGTTTAGTTGGACTGGTACTTCCATAAAATTTACATGAGTGTACAGTTTTCGATGGGTGTCAAAAGACGCAGTTTTATTTGTTAGTAAAGAAGCCAGGCTCACTCCTGCGAGGCGATTTCCAGGGATAGTTTTTAATTTACACAAGTCACTCAGCGTAGGATAAATATCAATATGCGCTGTAGAAGTTTCATTGGTTTGCCCTGCCGGGATATGATTTTTCCAACGAATAAAAAAAGGAACACGTATGCCGCCTTCATGAACAGTTCCTTTAATTCCCTTCATCTTCCCGTTGTACCGTACCCCGTTGGGGCCGTTATCCGATAAAAAAATAACGATGGTGTTTTCCTCCAGCTTATTCTCTTTTAGATAACGTAATATTCTGCCAACATTGTCGTCGATGTTTTCTACCATTCCATAAATACTGGCCAATTCGTTTTCTAAATTTTTGGCTTTATATTTATTGAAATATTTACCAGGCACCTGGTGCGGAGAATGGGGGGCATTGTAAGGAATATAGCAAAGAAAAGGTGTATCCTTATTGTCCGACATAAATTTTAATGCAGCATTCGTTAACACATCTGTGATATACCCTTTTGTATGTACCATTTTGTCATTATGCTCAAGTTGCGTATTAAAATAGTTAGACAAATGCCCGGCGCAAAATCCTAAAAATTCATCAAACCCCTGATCGTTCGGACGGTTGGGGTAATGTTGGCCGTTGTGCCATTTTCCAAAGATTCCTGTGCGATAGCCATTTGCTTTGAATAATTCTGCAATGGTTGTTTCATCTGAATCCATTACCTCAAGCCCTTTTGAAACCGACAATACGCCTGTATTTAAATGATATCGGCCAGTTAATATACTTGCCCTGGAAGGGGCGCATAATGGACTCACATAAAAATTAGTTAACTCCAATCCACTTTTTGCAAGGTTGTCTAATTGCGGTGTTTCCAGTAAAAGATTACCATGTAAACTTAAGTCTCCCCATCCCTGGTCATCTGTAACAATCAATACAACATTGGGCTTATTTTGAGCAATGACCAAATTATGAACCAGCAATATAAGCGTAATAAGAAAATATTTGCAATTAGTCACTCTGTTTTGATTTTTAGACTGAATTATTTTAAAAAAAATAGTCAGGTTTATAAAATAAGGGGTGTCAAAAAATATTTTGCAACGTTTTGAATTTACGCAGGTTTGGGTTTTGAAAACTGTCTGCCCGGTTGTAATACTGATATGAAATATGATGATAAAATTATCGAAATGTTTTTTAGAACGAGTCATGCCCCAAACCAAAGCTGATGGCGGATACAGATGAAGTTACAATGTGGAGCCCGCACTTTCGAAAATGCATTGTTGTGTGATCATTTTTGTATGGACTATAAAGTATCCACAGAAAAGATAAGGGCCTTAAATTGCTAATTTTTTATAGATTGACTATTAAATATTTTCCTTTTTCTCTTTCAATTTTAACTCCTCAAAATCTGCATCAATTTTTTCTTTTTTCAATCCGATTCTAACAAAACCGTATATGCTCATGTAGATATTGGCAATCCACACAAGCGCAAAACCTCCAATAATGTATCCCCGCCAGTCAACAAGTAATAGATGGTATCTTGTAAGAAGCAAAAAGAAAATCGTGACATAGTGACTTAAACAGTATTCACAAGTAAAAACATAAAAAAACTTACGTTGCAATACTGTTTTGCATGATTTAGACTTGTCGATAAAAAAATCTCTTGGTTCTTTAAATATTTCTTCGTGTGTTATTGTCCATGCAATACAGGCTATAGGCAAAGCAAGTATAAAAAGATATGTAATTTGTTCTCTTAACTCCATGATATAGATATTATCTTTTGAAGTTATGATTTTCTTCTTATCTCTTTATAAATTAAAAACACCATTAGCATGTGGCACAACGTTTTGTGTTTGTAAAGTAAAGAGTTTATTATTGTTATTGCTGGATAAATTATTGCGGAAAGTATGCGGGCACTTCACTGCACCAAATCTAGGCACACATCAACAGAGGGCTGGTAAAATGGTGTATATGGAAGTACCGGAAATTTAAGATCGAAGCCATCCAATGGTTACGAAGAAAATGGCAGGAGAAATCCATGCTGTTCCTATATTGGCGGTCCCGCAATGCTGCTGGACTATTATTAATTGGTAGTTGCATAACAAGTAAAGTAAAACCATAACTGAAGAGCCCCGAGTAACGGGATAAACCGGATGATCCGATAGCTATCGGATCGAGAGGTTCAAGTCCGGTTCCGTGAGGAGGTTGGGGTGCAATTCCCCTTCCTTCCTTACTCGATTAGGCGAATGAATCACTTATTGCCGTTAGATTTATATTCCGGAGTCAAGTATGAAAAAACTTCATAACTCAATTCACTCCAGGCACTTTCATTTGGAAACGATTTTCCCGGATATAACTCCTGTTTTTCTATTATTGGTTTAATTCTTAGTCTTATAGCCGATACATTTTTTGTAAGGGATGAGGGGATCATAAATTCATCATCACGAAAACGTCTGTTGGAAGTAGATAGATTATACAAACGCTTGTCCAGCTCTCCTCTTGGGAAAGAAAGAACCGCAGTATTAGACCCTGCGGTATACCAGATACCTGCGTACTTCCATTGAAGTCGGTTGTTTGCTTTAGACACATCGGCTACATATATTTCTGCTTTTTGATTTGGGTAACTATAATCAAGTGTTCGGCGTAGAAGCGCACCTTGATTTTCCTTCTTTAACTTTAGTGTAAATTCAGATATGCCTTTATTATACCTGCCGTCAAGAATATGAGCAGGGTAAACCTCCTTGCCTATCAGTGCAACATAATTAGCAGGCTTTACTGTATCGGTACGTCCCGGTATTACCCAGGGCTGCGCCGGAAAAGTATCTATGCCCAATTCATACCTACTTTCAATATGTTGAATTGCTGAAGCCTTTGGGGCATAATAAGCATGAGTCTTTTCGCTGTCTTCAGATCCAATATCGATTTCATCGGTTTTTAGCAGTGTGGCGGCTGGTAACCCGTACCAATAGGTTACCGTCTCATAATGTTCTTCTGATAGATTTTCTCCACCATGCTCAAACATTATCTGTGCTCTTTTCCCAAAAGGCATCAGGTCAGCAAGCAAAAAGCGGTAAGATGATTCGATCAAATCCTTTTCATTTTTAGCGACCTTTTTCGATGGAGCACCACTCGGATGACCTGCAAAAGGAAGCGTCATGTTTTCTCCTCCCCAATAAAATCCTCCACCACTCCATTCTTCTGTTCCCGTTCCCTGTGCATGTGGCGTTCTACTATCATTAAAGAAAAACCTTGGATCACCTTCAAGGGTATTCAGATCACCCTTGTGGGGAAATATCTTGGATGTGCCTACAAAGCTGCCAGACCAATCATCGCTTCCTTCAATTGCCTTTGTATCTAACTATAATAAGTCTTTACCCATCTCGGGATGCGGAATATCCTTGTACGTGGCATGAAAATAACTGCTGTATTCAACTGGCATCGATAGATGCTCATACCTGATTTCGTAGTTAATGTTTGTGTTATCGGGTTAAATTCCTGCCAACTCAAACTTTGCAGAAGAGAAAAAAGGCATAGGATAATAACATGACAGTTCTACTATACCGTTTTTATAGTCAAAGCGTACATTGATGGGAAATCCTTTTACTAAATATTCCTTCTTGTCCCGATTGTAAAACGTTCCTGCGCCAAAAAACAGGCCTTATGGGGCATCGATAGACGGTTTGTTGCGTCCATCCCAGGTAACCACTAAGCGAAGACGTTCCAGGTACTCTGCTTTTTGAAGCGGTAGGGTCAGCTTAAAAGCCCTGACGGATGAAGGCTGTTCATTAATTGCTGCAATCGTTATACGATTCTTATCAAGTAGCAATTTCCCGAACCGTTTCTTTATGTTCATTGGAGCAATATCAGTTCCTGAGCGATTGATTAAGTTAATGACACTTGTATCCGCGGTTGCGCTAAGATTCCATGCAGTAATAGACCTTGAAAGCCTGGTTTCATTTGCATAGAGATGATAGATGTAATACCCGGTTCCAAAGCTAGTTCTTGAGTATGCAAGTTGTAATGATTTTTCAAAAGGTATGGGTGTCCAGATCAGGTCGGCTCCCTTTGTTGTTCCCCAAGTCCAGGCAAGGGGTTCGGTGAATATTTTGCCAGGAATAAATTCTGTAGCGGCAAGCCGCTTACGGGCATTTTCCGGATCGTCCGTTGCGGTCTCTTTCACTATATGGTCTATGCTATCCACTTGAAGTGCCAGGGACTACCATGCCAGAAGTTGGTTCTAAAAAAATACAGACATCCTCCTCCTTGCACGTCAAGCGTTACATTGTAATCTTCTTCCTTCATGAAGAGAAAATTACTCATGTCCGAATTACCGCCAGAGCGGTTATAGGTGCTGCGCATGTACGCTCTTGCTCCAATGCGTTGCATGGGCCACAGATCCCATTTCCGATAAGCGTCCCAGCCAACAGGTATAATGGGCTGGCCTTTCTTGTCGTTTTTTAATCTCTTTACATATTGTGCATTTGAGTCGATTTGCACGATGAAGATGAAGGCGATTGAAATAACCAAATTCAAAAGCGGAAAAGAGCGTTTCATAATGTCTGAGTGTAGATTGAAAATATTAAGTAACGATTCGGGCAAGGGAATTCTATTGAACCATTGATAGCAAAATAATATACTGGTCACATGATTACACTTATTTCGCCTAACGTTTAGGGGCTTTGCGAAGTGGCGGAATTAGAAGCACAAATGTTCAATTTAGCACAAATGTTTATTAGAATTCCGAATCTTGAATTCAGCACTGAACCCGCCATTTTGCAAAACCCCTGTTCAAGCAACACCTGCGGTGGGCTCCCTCAATTTTCAAATCTCCCCGAAAGATAAAGCTTCATTTTTGTTGTTCATCAAAAAATAACAAAAAATGCAAAAGAATGAAATTTCGGCCAATTCATCGAATGCCGATCAAAAGCAAATGACTTTAAGCCATGAAGAATTTGCAAGAAGATTTGAGCAGCACATCCTGCCCAAACGGATTGTAAAAATCCGGCATGGCGGCTACCTTGGCACACAATGGCAAAAACAAGCGCATAGCAGTCATTCACGAGCAATCAAACCTACCCAAACCAATGCCAAAAGTAATCATCCCCTTTAGTCTGCAAATGCTGCAACGCACCGGTGAAGATTACAGCCTTTGCCCAGTCTGTAAAGCAGGTAAAATGGAAAAAATAGCCAGTTACCTTAACCACAACGGCAGGCTGGTAAACATAAAAGACTTAAGCAGGAGTAACACAAAAAATAAAGCCAGTCCGTATCGGCACGGGCGGGCACCGCCGCCCATAAACAAAAACAGGTAGTTCAACAGGCCTATGATAAAACAACTATTTACGAAAACAAAAACACAAGCACTTCCAATCAATTTGGGTAAGGGGCCTTATGTGCAAACAGCATTGCAAACTGAAGCGATACACCTGTTGATTACACAAAAACCTTTTGAAATCACCTGGTGGGCTACCTATAAATTCTACAAACCACCTAAGGCCCGGTGTCGCTGAACAGCGTATAGCCAAAAGCTCCGATCCCTGATGGTTCGGAGCTTTTGCGTTTTATTTTGAGCGATTTTAATTTTGGGGCTTATCGGCTATACGACTAAATGTTGTGCGTTCGTGCTATTATGCTGTCGTCCAGTCTTCTAATTTAATTCCGCTGATGCGTTTAAAATGGTTTGTGTTGTTGGTAACCATTGTCAACCTATGGGTTACAAAAGTCACGCCAATTAAAAGGTCAAAATCGTCAACTGGTGTGCCTGTTTTTTGTAGTCGTGCTTTTTCTTTTGCATACAAGTCCAATGAATGAAAAATGGGAAGTATTTGTACGCCCGTTAAAAAGTTGTCCAACGCTTTTTTATTCTTTTCAGGCTTTTCACTTTTCTCAACACCAAATTTGAGTTCTGCCAAAGTCATCTCTGATATAAAGCAATTGTCCGCAGTTGCTTTGTCAAACTTTGCTTCAAGGTCAAACTTGCCTTTCATGTAAAATATGGCAATGTTGGTGTTAATGAGATATTTTTTCAAAACGATTCGATTTGTCTTGTAGAAACTCTGCTGTTACGGATTTCTTCAATAATTTCTTCGGCAGTTTTTTTTGAGTCAAACGCACCAAAGGCTTTTTTGAATGAAGATTTTTTGTTGGTCAAATCAGTCTTAACCGAAGCTGTCAACTTCGATGTAAGGTCAAGTTTGTTGTTTGTACTTAAATTATCTAAAAGTCCGACATAACCGTCAACAATTGTGGTATTTATTTCTGCTGTTCTCATGGTGTCAAGTTTAATGAAAAGAACTGAATAGTTGAATTTTCTGTCCAACTGCAAACTGTCACGAGGCATGACGCACTACGTTTTGCATTGCCGAAGGTTAGGGAATTTGTTGCTGGTCCTGCCCGGAACTAAAGCAAAATTGAAAATATAAAGTACAAGTTAAGAACAAAAGCTAAATTGAAACCGTCCAGCCCGGACCAAAGCTGATAGTGAACTGTAGCCGATGTTTGAACGTCCAGCCGTGATTTTTGGCAATGCATTTTTCAAGCAACACCTGCGGTGGGCTGCCCTCAATTTTCAAATCTCCCCGAAAGATAAAGCTTCATTTTTGTTGTTCATCAAAAATTAGATAAAAATAAAAAAGGCACTACTCACCAGGGATACTATTGGGTTTATTACAATACATTAAGCAAACTTGTTATATTTAAGTACCAGCAAGGTAGGGATGGCGGGTGCCCCAAGGATATGCTGCAAGGCTATAAGGG
>JBBQTL010000004.1:0-83794 GCA_038213285.1 Chitinophagales bacterium | reverse complement strand
AAAAGGTAGAAACGGATTAATGAATACCGCCAGATTAGCCGTCAACTGTAAACAAATATGTAAACAATTATCAATTTGCTTTTGTGCTGCCCCCCTGCCCCCCGAAGGGGAGTTCTCAGACCCAGCTAATTTGGAGAACTGTTCTGAAATAGCAGGGTCCAAAGCCCCTCCTCCGGAGGGGTTGGGGGAGGCCTCTCTTTCAAGGTTGGGGGAGGCTAACCTCTTAGCAACAATCCAGGGCTGCTTATCCTGCATGTATTTATTGCCCTTTCTCGCCAGGTCAATTACTTCGTATTGCGCATCCCTGAACTTGTAGGTTTCAATTAAGTTTTCAATAGTTGTCTTCGACTTTGCAATTTCTGCAAATAAAACCTTGTCAGCCTCATCCAATATGTCATTATGTAAAGGAGGCACTTTTCCATTGCATAATTTATGCATCAATACAAAAGCCCTGTTCACAAAATTGCCAAACACATCCACCAATTCACCTTTTACTGCATCCTGGAAACCTTTCCAGGTAAATTCACTGTCTTTGGTTTCGGGAGCAATAGCTGTTAAATAGTAGCGCAACGCATCCACCATTTGATCGCCACCGTTTTCCTTCTTAACGAAATCGTTGATATAATCTTCCATTTCAATACTCCAGCCGCGACTGGTACTCATCTTATCTCCTTCCAGGTTCATGAATTCATTACTCGGAACATTTTCCGGTAGAATATTTCCATGTAGTTTTAACATCACCGGAAATATGATGGCATGAAAAACAATATTATCCTTGCCTATAAAATGAACCAGTTTGGTGCCTTCATCATACCAATAAGGTTTCCAGTCTTTGTTGTTATCGATGGCCCATTGTTTGGTTGCACTGATATAACCAATAGGGGCATCAAACCAAACGTAAAGGACTTTGCCAGCCCCCCTGCCCCCCGAAGGGGGGTTCTTAGAGCCTGCTACTGTTTGGCTCTTTACGTTGAGGCGGTGTAGTATCTTATTTAACACATTGTCTGTGTCACCAACTACTTCTTCATTTGTAAAACGAATCACTTCAAAGCCCAACTTATTTAATACTAAAGTCCTTTCTTCATCACTAATTTCATTTTCCTTTGTTTGATGTATTAAACCGTCAACTTCAATGACTACCCTTTTGGATAAACAAACGAAATCAGCAATAAAATTTCCGATGATATGTTGACGCCTGAATTTATAACCATCTAATTTTTTACCCCGCAAAATTTGCCATAATATATTTTCAGTATTAGTAGGTTTACTTCTATGCTCTTCTACAAATCCCTTAAGCAGTCCATATACAATTGGGTCGGCTCTATGATATGCGCTAGATTCCTCCCATTCATCAGGGTCTAAAGCCCCGCCTTCGGAGGGGTTGGGGGAGGCTGTCTCTGGTACTTTTATCCCCCAATCCAAATCCCTCGTTACTGCTCTCGCCTGCAAGCCTGCATCCAGCCAGCTTTTACATTGGCCCAGCACATTTGCCTTCCAGTCGCTTTTATGATCTTCGAGTATCCATTTACGCAGAAATTCTTCATGCCTGTCTAAAGGCAGGTACCAGTGTTTGGTTAATTTTTTTATAGGTGCATTGCCGCTCAATGTGCTTCGGGGATTGATCAATTCTTCCGGGCTTAAAGAGGTGCCACATTTTTCACACTGATCACCGTAGGCATTTGAATTACCACATACCGGGCAGGTACCAATAATATACCGGTCGGCTAAAAATGTATTGGCAGCTTCATCAAAATATTGTTCGGTCTCTTTTATTTCAAGGTCGCCCTTGTCATTTAAAACTGTAAAAAACTCCTGTGCGGTTTCATGATGTAACGGGTCAGTAGTGCGGTGATAAATATCAAAGGAAATGCCCAGGTCGGCCATATTGGTTTTCAGCAACGCATGGTACTTATCTACAATGGCACGTGGAGTTGTATTTTCTTTCATCGCCTGGATGGTAATGGCTGCACCATGTTCATCACTGCCACATACATACACCACGTTCTCTTTCTTTGCTCTCAGGTAACGCACATAAATGTCTGCAGGTAAATACGCCCCTGCCAGGTGACCGACGTGTTTGGGCCCATTGGCATACGGAAGCGCAGAAGTAATTAAATATCTTTTTGGATCTGTCATGAAATTTTTATTGTCCTTAGCCTTAGTACCACTATAAGCTTCGGTGGTAGCCTGTCCGCCTCAGCGGATTGCACTCTTGTACAGCGTCTCGTTTTGCTACGCATTCAAATTATTACAAACTGCCTTTAAAAAAAAGTATTGCGCTTTGCGATTTAAGAAAGTGAATAAAATAACAAGTAAAAGCCTTACCAACTTTATTATCTTCAATAACCTCCCAAAGCATAAACGCTGCAAATTTACCTAAAGCAACTACAATACCCAAACAAACAAAAAACACCCACAATTGAGGAGGTTTTTACAGCATACCTGTTTGACATAATGATATACATAATTTTCGACTATTGCATAATTTTATTTTTAATCTGGGCACACCCCATTAATTTTATTGTATGAGTTTTAAT
Source organism: Chitinophagales bacterium (assembly GCA_038213285.1). GTDB lineage: Bacteria > Bacteroidota > Bacteroidia > Chitinophagales > Chitinophagaceae > Ferruginibacter. The sequence goes on along the minus strand of JBBQTL010000004.1, from coordinate 81,257 downwards.
AAGGAATTAATAGAACATTTCCTGGTTGGTCATGAGAAATTCTTACGCCATATATCGGTGGATTGTATCATTTTTGGATTTCATGCCAACGAATTAAAGGTATTGTTGCTACACGCAAAATACGCAGGCCTATGGGCTTTACCCGGTGGATTTATTTTAAAAGAGGAGCACATGGATGAAGCTGCAAAACGCATACTGAAAAAGCGAACCGGGTTAGATAACATCTTTATGCAGCAGTTCTATGTGTTTAGTGCACCGGAACGATCACCCAAAGACATCAATCAGCAGTTTTTGAAAAACGCAGGTGTAGTGGTTGAAGATAGCTGGATGTTTGAACGCTTTCTTACTGTAGGCTATACCGCCCTGGTAGATTTTTCAAAAGCAAAACCGGTACCTGATTCGTTTTCCTCCGCCTGCGAATGGTTTAATATTCATGAGATTCCCGGAATGCTGCTTGACCACAGTGAGATACTGCAAAAGGCATTGGAAAATTTGCAATTACAACTGAATTACCACCCGGTGGGGTTCAATCTTTTACCAGAGAAATTTACCATGCCCGAATTACAAAAATTATACGAAACCATTTTAGATAAGAAACTGGACAGGAGAAATTTTCAACGAAAAATTGTTGGCACCGGCGTATTGAAAAAACTGGATGAACTAAAAACGGGGGTGGCACATAAGGCACCCTACTATTACAAGTTTGATTTGCGTAAATACCAAAAGGCGCTAAAAGGCGGAATGGGTTTTGAATTGTAGCTTGTAAGGGATGGCACGAATTTTTTCACACGATCCGATAGCTATCGGATTACACGAATTATTGAACTGACATATGAATCGTAAAAACTTTCTTTCGGCTATATTCCCGGCTGCTGCCACGTTTAATACAATGACCAATGTAGATTTGATGGAAGACCCGGACACTACCCCGGCGATTCCTGCTTATTTAAAAAAAGGAGATACAATCGGCATTACCTGCCCGGCAGGTTTTATTACATCCGAAGATATACAACCGGCTATAACAAAGCTAACAGAATGGGGATTTAAAATTAGCATTGGCACCACCGTGGGTAAAAGAGACTTTACATTTGGTGGAACCGACGAAGAAAGGCTGAATGATTTTCAACAGATGCTGGATGATAAAAACATCAACGCAATTTTATGCGCAAGAGGCGGCTATGGTGCCGTTAGAATTATTGATAAAATTGATTTTAAAAAGTTTGTACTTCATCCAAAATGGATACTTGGATTTAGCGATATCACCGTACTTCATAGCCATGTGAATCATAATTTTGGTATTGCTACAATCCACTCAAAAATGTGCAATAGTTTTCCAGCCGACTGGACCCTGGCCGAGCCTGTTCAGAAAGAAACCATCGAAAGCATCCGCCAATGTTTATCAGGGGAGAAGATGAATTATACTGTGATACCAAATTTAAAAAACAAAACAGGTGCCGTAACAGGTGTATTGGTAGGTGGTAACCTAAAAACGCTTGAATCAATGGCAGGCAGTAGCAGCGACCTGGTTACAAAAAACAAAATATTATTTGTGGAAGATACCGGCGAATACCTGTACAGCATCGACCGTATGTTTTGGAACCTGAAACGCAGCGGAAAATTATCGGACCTGAAAGGATTGGTAATTGGAGGTTTTAAAGTTAAGAAAGATGATGCCGGAGAAGAGTACGGAAAAACTCTGGAAGATATTGTACTGGAGAAAGTAACAGCGTACAACTACCCGGTTTGCTTTGATTTTCCGGTAGGGCATCAGAAAAATAATTTTGCATTGAAATGCGGCGTAAAGCACCGGCTGTATGTAAATGCAGAGGGTGTATCATTAAAAGAAATCTAAGTATTCGTATATTTGGTAAAACACGAAACATGGCAATAGAAGCAACCGATAAAGATTTTGTAACCATCAGGGTTTCTAAAAAAATTGGTGCAGCGGGTATAAGGAACCTTGAAAGCTATGCCCGTTTTTTAGAAATTAACAGGGATGCTCCTAAGAAAGTCTCTAAAAAGAAGATCACGGTGCTTGCTGATGAAATTACTGCTGCAGAAGGAAAAAATTTAAGAAACAACATAAGCTGCAATGACAATAATTGTGGATGCCAGCATTTTTATTTCTGCATTAATAAATCCCTCGGGAAAAGAAGCGTCTATTATTTTTAATTCTCATGAGAAAGTAGATTTTGTAGCACCGGAATTAGTATTTAAAGAAGTGCTGTCAAAAAAGAATAAAATTATTTCTGGTTCATATCATATTGAATCCTCTATCGCGGAATCAATATTAATACTTGAAACTATCATTTCAATTTTTGATGTAGAGAAATACCATCCGGGTATCTTGAAAGTGGCTAAACAACTTACCTACTCAATTGATAAAAAGGCTACACAATACATTGCACTAGCCATCCTGTTAGAAGGACTTTTTTGGACTGGTGATTTAAAACTTCTAAAAGGTCTCAAAAGAAAAGACTTTATCCAAATAATTACCACTTTAGATTTTGAACAAATACTAAAAGGTTTAAGATAAAATTTCACCCTGTTTAAAAAAATCAAAACCATTAAAATAAACCCTGATAAAAAAGACAAATATTATTTGACTGAATTTAATTACAATTTGCTTTTGAGATAAGCTTCGTTTTGGCTAGATTTGAATTGAAAACACTATTTTATGACAATCGAAAAGTTAGGTAAAGAAAAGATCACGGTTTCCTTTTCCGGGATTGTTGGCAAAAGCGGACTTAATAGCATTAAGAAATATATTGAAATAATAGAGGCCAATGGTGCGCCGAAGAAAAAAGTACCGCAAAGCGTAATCAACAAATTTTCAAGAGAAATCAACAAAAATATATGGGACAGGATTAAAAAGGAAAGAAACCTGTAATGACAGTTATTACTGATACTAATATCCTGATCAGTGCTTGTCTTAATGAAGAAAGTGGAATCTTCAAAATTTTAAATACACTTTCCCAAACCATCAATTTTGTAATTCCGGATTATGCGCTTGCAGAAATAGAAAAACATAAAACATCAATATGCGAAAGCACCGGACGAAACACCATTATTTTCAACAAACTCCTTAAACAATGTTGTGAAAGTGGAGTTGTGATTTCCGTAGCAGAAGTACCGACAGAATGTTTCAAACTTGCTGAACAACTTACCAAAAATATAGACATCAATGACAAAGTGTTTGTCGCATTTTCCATTGCCTTTGAAGGGCTAATCTGGACGGGTGATTTGAAATTAAGCCGTGGGTTAAAAAGAATCGGCTTTAAAAATATTATTTCAACTAAAGAGTTAAAAGATATCATCAAAGGTTTATGACAAAAATTCCCCCGTACTTAAAAAAAGGCAATACCATCGGCATTACCTGCCCGGCCGGATACATGGCGAAAGAGAAAGCACAAACCTGCATAGAAACATTGCAGCAATGGGGCTTTAAAGTAATGGTGGGCAAAACACTGGGCAGCAGTTCTGAAAACTATTTTTCCGGAACCGATGAAGAACGGCTGAATGAGTTACAGGCAATGCTGGATGATGATAGTATCCATGCAATTCTGTGTGGGCGTGGTGGCTATGGGGTAAGCAGGATCATTGATCAACTGGATTTTACCGGGTTTAAAAAGAAACCAAAATGGATCATAGGGTATAGCGATATTACCGTGTTGCATGCGCATATTTATACAAATTTTAAAACAGCCTCCATACATGCTCCAATGGCGGCTGCCTTTAATAACGGCGAATACAATAATGAATACATAGCTTCCCTACACAAAGCCATCATAGGTAAAAAAGCGAATTATAAATGCGCTGCACATCCGTTTAATAAACAGGGAACTGTTACCGGGGTATTGGTTGGTGGAAATTTATCACTATTGGCACACCTGGTTGGAACCCCATCAGACATTCAAACAAAGAATAAAATTTTGTTTATAGAAGACATCGGCGAGTTAATTTACAGCACCGACAGGATGCTTCACCAGCTAAAACGAAGTGGAAAATTTGATGAACTGGCAGGTCTTATAATTGGTGGATTTACAGATGCGAAAGATACAGAACGACCTTTTGGAAAAGCTATTGAGGAAGTAATTAATGATGTGGTGAAAGAATATGATTACCCGGTATGTTTTAATTTTCCGGTTAGTCATTCAAAAGAAAATTATGCGCTGAAAGTAGGGGTAACCTATGAATTGAAAACGGGCAGAAAAACAGTACAGCTCAGCGAAAAATAAAACATTAATTTAATGCAGCCGTTCCCAAAATTGCCAACTATTTAAACCAGCTTTTTGAAAAATGAACAAACCCTTACAGAATGAGCTGTGGGAAAATATCCAACACTTTGCCTTTGATGACCCGGCATCCGCTTTCCCCTTCTCAAAAAAATTACAAAAAGAAAATAACTGGAGCAGTGTATTTACTGCCGGTGCAATTGAAGAATACAGGCGGTTTATTTTTCTTTGCTGCATTTTACCCAATGGCGCTTCACCTTCCGAAACCGTTGATACGGTTTGGCACCTGCATTTAACCTACACTACCAATTACTGGATTGACTTCTGTAGAAAAACACTCCACAAAGACATTCATCATTATCCTGGTAAAGGTGGCGGTGAAGAACAAGCAAAGCATGCCAACTGGTACCGGGAAACGCTTGAAAAATACCGGGAAGTATTTGGGAGTTTACCACCCAGTGCCATCTGGCCTCCCGCTCTATTAACAGTAGAAAAAATAAATATAGAAATTTACGACCGGGATTTCTTTAATAAGAACCTGGCCTTCTTTACTATAATAACGATCCTGGTTGTTGCATTGCTAAATATCTTTCGCTCCAACGGACAGGATTTCCTGGTTTATTATTTTATACTGATGGTTGCCGGCATCGCTGTATCATTCTTATTACAACAGCACAAATCAAAAAAACTGGACGGGTTCATTGAGCATCATTTTCCAACAAAATTTAGTCCCTATCAAATTGCTTTTTTTCTGTACGGTCAGCACCGGGCTTACCAAACGGCGTTGGTTAACCTGCTTAAAAGAGACATTATAGATACTTCGGGTGAGAATTACAAACTTACCGTTATTCCAATCACTGATCCCGGAAAAGAAGAGAACCCTTTATTACCGGCTTTATCAGAAAAAATTGATGTTGGCAGTATTTTTTCATACCAAAAAGGTTTTGCATTAATGGATACAAACAAGCTGCAGCACCCTGCATTTAGCCTGTTAACCAGCTTATCAAAAAAAGTAGATTATCAGAAATTGATTGTACCGGGGATAGTGCTGGCAATTGGTTTTGCTAGAGTATTCCAGGGCATGGCCAACGAAAAACCGGTAGGCTACCTGGTATTTGAAATTGGTTTATTTTCCCTCGTTGCACTAATGGTGGCTGCACAATATTCATACACTTACCTGGTATTTAAAAAATCAGCATCCATCTGGATGAACCAAAATAACAATGGCTACGGAAATGACATCATCAATAACTTTACTTTAATGGGCGCTACTGCCATTGCTGGTTTTGCGGAATACACTATGCTGGCAAAAGTATTTAACAGGGAAGCGCCGGTTAAGCGAAACGATCCGGATGGCGGACTTTCCGGGAACAGCAGCAGTTGCAGCAGTGGTGGTGACAGCGGATGTGGTGGCGGTGGTGGTTGTGGCGGCTGTGGCGGTGGTGATTGATTTTATTTTTTTAGATTAGGTATAACATTCGCAAACCCAGGCTGAGAATAGGTTATCCTTCATTTTCCCCGCTAGCGAGCGGGGAAACAAAAAAAATCAAGCCCGCCAGGCTGACGCCAGTCGGACGGGGCTGCGAATAAAAAGGCTGAAAATTTCAACATGATCCTAAAATCAAGGAACTCGCCGCCAGTAGTTTAATGATTTAAAGCTTACGCCCGGCTCAATCCGCCGCGGCGGATGTTTTATTAACGGATCATATTGAAATTTTATAGCACTTTTTATTCGAGGCCGCCAGAAGCCACTGATTGCGAACCTTTCACCTAATTCTATTATTTTTTTAGCAGTGAATCCAGTTTTTGTTGAAACAAGGGAAATTCGTTCAGGTTATGATGTGTACCTTTTTCAATTGTAATAAACAGGTCGGTGGGCTTTAATACAGTTTTCAATTTCGTTACACAGCGAAAAGGAATTACCCCATCATCCGTGCCGTGAAAAATGGTAATGGGTACCTTTACTTCCTGCAAATATTCATTGGTGGGAATTTTATAATTCGCCATCCTGCCGGTTGGATAAATAAAGGCATAGCAATTAAACAAATCGGGTATGCTGTAATAAGGTGTTTCTAAAATTAATTGTTTACAATCAACTACTGAAGCCAGGTAAGCCGCAATACCGGTACCAAATGATTTTCCATAAATTACAATGCTGTCTTTCTTATACTTCGTTACAGCCAATTTATAAACCTGCGCCGCCTGTTGGTATAATTTCTTTTCATTTCTAACACCCACTGATTTGCCGTAGCCCGGGTAATCCGGCATCCAAACTTCATAACCGTGTTTTGTAAAATTGGATGCAAACCGTGCGAACCTGTTTATATTACCACGGTTTCCATGAAAATAAATAACAATACCCTTTCGTGCGGAATCTGCAGGGAAAAACTGCACCATATTCAGTGTATCTGTTTCATTGAATGGAATGTTCATTTCCCGGGATGATATATCAAACCGGTATTGATAATCCCTCGCCAATACAATTGGGTGAAACAAAAAATAATCCTGCAAATAAAAGAGGGCAATCCCAATTGCACAATAAAGCAGCACCAAAATCTTTATCCAGCGAAATAATTTTCTATTCATGCCTGCAAGTTACAAAACAAGTATCCAGTATCGGGCCTTCTGTACCAGGTACCAGGCAACCAATATCAAATATCCAATATCTTATTTCCTGAATCCAGTATCCAGTATCTTTTATCATGTATCCAGTATCTTGTATCCACTATCCTGTATCCGCCACCTTTCTAATACTTCAAAATGTCCCTGATAAAATTATGGTATTCCGGAAACGAAGGGAGGTTATTGTGCCCACCTCCCTCAATGCGAATGAGTGTAATTTTCCTTGGGTTTAATGCCTGTAATTTCTCGCTGTTACGGATCGGTATCAGCCAGTCTTTTGTTCCGTGCAAAATGTATGTATGGCAATTTACTTTGGGCAGCCATATATCTGTACGCATGTGGAAGCGAAGTACCAATTTCACCGGAAGCATCGGAAGAAACCTTTCCACCACCTTTTTAAAACTGTAATAGGGTGCATCCAAAATAAGGTATCGCGGTTTATTTTCACTGGCCAGGTGTGCTGCAAATCCACTGCCAAGGCTTCTTCCATACACAATGAGATGGTCTTCGCTATAGCTTTTCATCAGGGTATTGTACACAAACTGCATATCATTCAGCATATCTTTTTCACTTCGCTTACCGGTACTTTTTCCAAAGCCCCGGTAATCAACCAATACCACATCATACTCATACCTGAAAAAATCAGTGGCGTATTTCGCCCAGCCCTTTATGCTCCTGCTGTTACCATGAAAATATAAAATCAACCCGAAAGGCTTTTCAACATGGAAATGAAGGCCATTTATTCTTACACCCGGCTCCACATCAAAAAATAACTCACGGAAAGGAGCAGCATATTTGTACTGAAAATTTTGCTTCAGCTTTTCAGGCTTAAAAATAAAACGCTCCTGCACCAGGTATGCAACTACTAAAAGAAGTAAATACCCGGCGATGATATAAATGAGTGTGGGTGACATTAATTGCCCTCTTGGGTTTTCAGCTTTTGTTACCTTGTTTTTGAAGTAAAAATGTTGAGTAGGGTAAATTACGGCAAATTAATGAAGGATTAACCGGGAAACTGTTTTTTCCATGCATCTATGCCGCCGGTAAGGTTTAGCAGATTGTCAAAGGGGAATTTATTTTGTAATCGCTGTATGGCAATATGGCTTCTAATACCTTTTTGGCAATACACAATTACAGGTTCATCTTTTTTTATTTTTCCAAGATGCTTTGATACCTCCGGTAATGGAATGAGAATACCGCCTATGTTGAATGCTGCATGTTCATCATATTCCCTCACATCTATTAATTGAATAGCTAAGCCTGCCTCTATAAGTTCAGCAAGTTCTTTCGATGAAATACTTTTCACTTTGGATAAATCCATTTGCGCAATTGCCGGGAAAGAAAATAGTTATTGGAGCACTGGCAAATTATATGCTGCACAGCTTATTCAGCAATATAAACCTGATAGCAATATTTATAAACATTAATAATGCACCTCATGTCATATCGCATCATTTTATCAAACCTTTATTTATGATTCTTCCTCGTCCGTATAGATACGGTTTAATTTTAATTTACTTGCCGGAGCAACAATCAATGGGAATTTTTCCACCGTTACTTTACTTTGTTCAAGACCAAATCCCTTTTCTTCACTCAGGGAAATTTCCTTTACATAGAAATATAATTTCATAATGATGCGCTCAAAGAAAGGCAATTCATTATCCTGCGACAAAAACTTTTCCATTACCACAAACTGAAAATCACCCACCACATTGTTCCGTTGCTGACTTTCATATCGACTGGTAACATTTACTTCCCTGTTAGCCACCAGGTCTTCCACCACTTTCTTAAACATCAGGTTTAGCCGGGGGGCCATTCTGAAACCCAGCCGAAACTCTACCCGGATGATATCATTTGGAATAATATGTTCTACCGAATATTCACAGGTGTAGGGATCATCTATGGTATCAACGTGAACAAACCAATAAATATCGGCACGTTTGGGTTTTCCACTCAATATTGAATAAATGATCTTATGCTCTATTTCCTTTGGATTGTTGGCACTTGTTAAGTAAACCAGGTGAGTAGCATATTTTGGAACGGTGGAATCATTACTCAATTCTTCCAATTTAGGTATGTATTCTTCCATACGCACAAATTCAACATACCTGTTTTTGATCTTCCTGGCCCTAAACCAGATATACATGATAGTAAACATTACAAAGCCGATCATTACTGTGATATAACCACCATGAATAAATTTATCCAATAAGGCAATGAGGAAGGCAGCTTCTATCACAAAATAAAAGAACATAAACAAATAGATTAAGGCGGGTGCTACCCGGTGCAGTACCATGTAGTTTGCAAATAATATCGTGGTCATTATCATAGTGGTGATGATAGCCAATCCATATGCGGCCTCCATCTTTGATGATTCCCTGAAAATTAAAACTACCCCCACACATCCAACAAACAGCATGAGGTTAATACCGGGAATAAATATCTGCCCCTTCGCTTCTGTAGGGTAATTGGTCTTAAATTTTGGCCAAAGGCTTAAACGCATGGCTTCATTAATCAGCGTAAATGAACCGGTTACCATCGCCTGGCTGGCAATGATAGCGGCTGTAGTGGCTATAATTACCCCTGGCACTACAAACCAATGAGGCATCAGGTCGTAAAAAGCATTGATCCCTTCTGCCTTGATAGTTTGGGGATTCAGTTCCTTATTGAGGTGATGGCTTAATAAATTTGCACCCTGTCCAAAATAGTTGATCAACAGGCAGGCTTTTACGAAGATCCAGGATATGCGGATATTACCCCGGCCACAATGCCCAAGATCGCTGTATAATGCCTCTGCACCTGTGGTACATAAAAAAACCGCTCCCAATAGCCAAAAGCCTTCCGGATAGTTTATTAAAAAATTAATGGCGAAGTAGGGATTAAGCGCCCGGAAAATAGTTAAATCATCGGTAATATGGATAAGCCCGAGAACCGCCAGCATAGAGAACCAGAGCGACATAATGGGTCCAAACATTCTGCCGATACTGGCTGTTCCAAACTGCTGCATAAAGAAGAAAGCCGTGATTATTCCAATTACGATGTAAACAATGGTGGTTTGACTGAGATCTTTAAAATTGGGTAGTTCCTTTAAGCCCTCAATAGCAGAAGTAATAGAAATAGGTGGTGTGATAATCCCATCAGAAAGCAGCGCAGCCCCACCAATCATAGCCGGAATTACCAACCACTTTCGCCGACGCCTCACCAGGGCAAACAAGGCAAATATGCCCCCCTCTCCCCTATTGTCGGCCCTCAATACCATTATAACATACTTAATGGTAGTTAAGAGGGTAATAGTCCATATGATTAATGAGAGTGTACCCAGTATAAGCGCTTCGTTAATGGTACGATCTTTTATAATGGAGTTGAAAACGTATAAAGGAGAAGTACCAATATCACCATATATAATTCCTAAAGCAACGAGTAAACCAGCACCGGTTACTTTATTAACCTTATTTGACACTACATTCATTTTTAGGTAAGAAAACATTCCCAATAAAAACCGACTGGGGCAGGCTACATTGAAAATTTAAGTACAAATGTAAATGGAATTGATATATAAAATGGTAAATACAATGAAATATTGAAACTACTATTGATTTAATATGCTGAAAAATGCCCGGCGGTTTAAATAAAAGGCTGTTGGAACATTAAAAAAGCAACGCTTGCAGGCAGTTGCTTCAACCAGTCAGTAAAAGAAAAAGCTAGTTATATTTCTTTATTAAACACATGTCTAATAAAGTGACCAAGACGCTATTATTTACTCTTCCCATTTTGCAAATTTAAACCTGCTTTTCCTGTGCCTTAAATTATCTTATAGTCGTGTTTATAATTAGGGCAGCTATTCGCTTATTTTAATCAACAAGATACCGGCTTTTTTTTACCGTTGACATATGGTTTCAGTTGCCTCCATTTTAAAAGAAAATGATGCTTTATATGAACAAGGGTTATTACTCGGCATTGCTTCATCCAAAGCAGCTAACCATTATTGTTTTAAAGTCTGCGGAGCCATGAAGGAGGAGATGATTTTTTACGCCGTCTCAATAAATCATTTTATTTTCACCAATAAAAATCGGACACTATGCGTAACCTACTGCTATTATCCACAATGATATTATTGTTTTCCTGCAACAATGATGATTACAACAATGAAGTGACTGCAAGCGATACTACTTTTATTACTGTAGAAAGTGCAAAGCCCTCTATTGAAAATCCAGCTCAGTTTAAGAACCTGGTGTGGCTACCCGTGTTTGATTCCGCAAAAGGTGATTTTGTAATAAAACAACAACGAACGGTGAAAGCAGATACACTAACTGCAGATAAATTAATCAGCGAGATCAATGCATCCTGGGACGGAATAAAACTGGAGCTTGTTAAAACTTCCAACGATACCATCTACGTAGCAGTACCCGAAAGCACCAAACTTACCCAGCAAATGGGAAGCAGCGGTGCCAACAGTTATATGTATTCCACCACCTACATATTAACCGAATTGAAAAATATCAAATTCGTACACTTCAACTTTATAGAGGGTGACCACTTAGCTCCCGGAACATTCAAGCGTTCGGATTTTACAAATTGAGAATTTATTGATTCACTGTTCAAATGGGATTAACATAACACAACAATGATGGCCAAAGCAACAAAGCCGGTTAAAAAATATTCTTTTAATCCATTCATTTTTCGGCTGCATTGTTTAATAAAACACAAGCCCCTCACTTTTCAGCAAGGGGCCACAAACAAACTATAAATCGAAAGCAGTTGCCCATGCAAGATGCTTAAACACAAGAAATTTTAATCTGGTTTTTTACCGTCTAAGAAAGTATTGATGGTACTTATTTCGGCCTGGTTATTTTCATCCGACTTCACGGTGTAGTTGCTGTAGAAACTTTCTACATCAGCAATGGAATTGTGCAATTCCATGTTGCGGCGAAGGTAAGCAGGAACCGTTTCAAACTCATTATTCGGATCGGCCGCGTTAATATTGAATGACAAATTACGCAGTTTTGCAATTCGATCCATAGCCCGGCGCCGTAATTCCTCAGTTTCGTCAGGCATTGCCTGCTCCTCAACCTTGGACATCATGATTGGCTGAGTTTGTTGTACAATAGTTGGCTTCTCCTCCGCCGCCTTATGGGAATCTTCTTTAACCACCATACGCATTTCAAGTGCAGGCTCGTCTTCCTGTACCTTAGTTTGAGCAGGGGTTAGTTCTTCCAAAGTGTTGGATTTTGTGGTCGGCTTTTGCTCCTCTACATATATATTCGAGGGCTTCGCCAAATACCCACCTGCAGACGAAACAGGTGTGCTAGCTTCTTTATAATGAATCCTTAATTCTGTAGGGCTCGTATTTTCAACGGGTGCTTTTTCAACAGGTGGTTTCTCAGCAGGTATTGGAGTTGATGGTATATCAAATTCAACTACAGGAATTTGATCTGATGCCGAAGATATTTCAAAAAACACAGGAGACTCATCTAACTTTTCCACAGTAATATTACGTGGTAATTCTACCTTTCTTTCTTCGGGTTCCTGCTCCCTTAATGTGGGCATCATTAATTCGGTAACCTCTTTTCCAGGTTCCTTTTCCGCTACCTTTTCTGCCTCCTTTGCAACTTCCTGTGGTTCCGCATTTACATCAAATTGCAAGGTAGGCTGTTGCACTGCCTTGCGCTCTTCCTTTGCAGGCATCTCCAGCGTTAATACTATCTTATCATTCTTCTTTTCCTGCTTGGGAGAGTTGATGGTTTTTGCAAAAGGATCTTTGTGCTCAAAGCCCGTAGCAATTAAAGTAATTCCAATTCCTGCACCCAGCGTACTATCGTAGCCTAATCCTAATATAACATCACTCTCATCGCCTGCCTTGCTCAGCAAATAATTTTGGATGATCTCCACTTCATCCATGGTAAACTCATGTTCGCCTTCGGCTGAGTTGATATTAATCAATATCCATCTTGCGCCACGGATCTCGCTATCGTTCAGCAATGGAGAGTTCAATGCGTTTTCAATGGCCATCTGCGCCCTGTTTTCACCTTCTGCGGTAGCACTGCCTAAAATAGCTACGCCGCCATTACTCATTACGGTACATACATCCGCAAAATCCACGTTAATCTGACCAGTACTATTGATTACATCTGTAATACATTTTGCTGCGGTAGCCAATACATTATCCGCCTTTTCAAATGCTTCCTTCATTTTTAAGTTTCCAAACTGGTGGCGCAGTTTATCATTGCTGATCACAAGTAAAGTATCTACATGATCCTTTAATAAGCGAATCCCTTCTTCGGCCTGTGCCAGTCTTTTTCTTCCTTCATAAGCAAACGGTGTGGTAACAATCCCTACAGTAAGAATGCCCAGGTCTTTACAAATTTTTGCAAGAATAGGAGCTCCGCCTGTACCCGTACCACCGCCCATACCCGCAGTGATGAATGCCATCTTGGTATTCACTTCCAGTATGCGTTTTATTTCTTCCAGGCTTTCTTCTGTAGCCTGGCGGCCAATGGCAGGATTGGCACCTGCACCCAGGCCCTGCGTAAGATGCGGACCGAGTTGTATTTTGTTAGGAACTTTGCTTTGCGCAATAGCCTGTGCATCCGTATTACAGATGATGAAGTTTACACCTTCAATATTTTGCGAAAACATGTGGTTTACCGCATTGCTTCCGCCGCCGCCTACACCAATCACTTTGATGATGGACGATTGTTCTTTAGGCAAATCAAAATGTATCATAATTATTATTGTTTGAGCTCCGTTAAACCTACCCGATAAAGAAATTGGTTCCGGGAGCTTTTGAAATTTTATGCGCTCTAAATCCCCTGGTTAGTAAGGCAGAAAATCAGGTGCACGTTTTTAATGGGTTTGTAAACCGTTCAAGTGTACCTCGTAGCAACATTGAACGGTAGATTTTTTATTGTTGTTTATTAAAAGAACTTTAATTTTTTTGAACTGCTCAAAAACTTCGCCACAGATTGCTTTGGAGTGGATGCTTTTAAAATTTAGCATCTTCTTCCTCCTTAAACAAATCGATCAAACCAATTTTAAAAGAATCCATAAATCCCTTTAATGATTTTCTTTCTTTTGTTTTTCTGATATTCAATTGTTGTGTTTCTTCCAGTTCCTTTTCGATGGTAACCGGCACCTCGTCTACAAGCGGCTGAATTACGGGCTCTGTTGTTTTTATTCTGCGGAATGATTCCTCAAACTGTTTGCTCTTATTTTCGTAATCGTTGTAGCCTTTCAATATCAGGCCAATGCAGGTGCTGTACATTGGTTTTGACAGCTCGTCTATATGCCCGCCTGCCAGGTGTTCGTTGGGGTAACCAATTCTTGCATTCAAACCTGTATTATATTCAGTTAACTGAATCAGGTGCTTCAATTGCGATCCACCGCCCGTTAAAATAATACCACCATTTAGTAAACGGGTATCTAAACCAACCTGCTTCAAATGAAAGGTTACAAAATCCATGATCTCACTCATGCGTGCCTGAATTATGCCGGAAAGGTTTTTTACGCTGATTTCTTTTGGCTGCATACCACGCAAACCGGGAATGGTGATAAATGCATTTGATTTTGCTTCATCACTCAATGCACTTCCGAACTGAACCTTCATTTGCTCGGCCTGCGTTTTCAATACGCCCAACCCATTTTTAATATCGTTGGTAATATTTTCGCCACCAAAAGGAATGACGGCTGTGTGCTTTAAAATCCCTTCGTAAAAAACGGCCAGGTCTGTAGTACCGCCGCCAATATCTACAATGGCAACGCCTGCTTCCAGGTCCTGGTCGCACATAACGGCCGCGGCTGAAGCCAGTGGCTGAAGTACCAGGTCCCTGGTGATCAATCCAGCCTTTTCCACACTACGGTTAATATTGCGGATGGCGTTTTTATCACCGGTGATGATGTGAAAATTGGCTCCCACTTTTACGCCACTATATCCAATTGGATTGGGGATATTTTGAAAATTATCCACTGTAAATTCCTGTGGTATCACATCGATGATCTGGTCGCCGGCGGGGATATACGTTCTGTATTGATCCGCAATTAACCGGTCTACTTCCTCCTGGCGAATTTCTTCCTCCGTGGTCTGTCGTACAATGTCGCCGCGGGTTTGCAAACTTTTTATATGGTGCCCTGCAATGCCAACGTACACTTCCTCAATCGCCAGGTTCGGGTTAGAATCGTAGCAATTTTTAAGTGCCATTTCGATGGCTTTAATGGTTTGGTCGATGTTTAAAACCATCCCATGCTGAACGCCGTTGCTGTTGGCCCGGCCAAAGCCGAGAATCTCCAACTTGCCGTATTCATTTTTTCGTCCGGCAATGGCGGCTATTTTGGTAGTGCCAATATCCAGACCAACAATAACGGGATTGGCATTCACCATTCCGTTATCATTTGTTGTGTTTTGATCGTAAGTCATAGTTGTATGTTTGTGTTTGTGTGTGTGCTTTAATCAGTTTCATTTTTCTTATTTCCTGTTTGCTGTTTCCTGTTTTTTATACTTGCTACCTTCTGCCCCATTTGATATTCCCTTCTTTATTCAGTACAGTTTAATTAATCAATTTAAATCTCTTTCCAAATTTTAAAAATAACCGACCATCTTATTCTCCTGCCTTATTCCCCCTTCGGGGGCCAGGGGGTTGTTAAGGCACATTTTCATACTCATTATTTGGCTTTGGCATTACCGGTTTTTGGGGCAGTGCTTTTGGCATTACCAGTTTCGGTTGCTTTGTTTCTACCGGCTTTGCTTTAATCACTGGCTTTTCATTTGCTTTTGTTGCATTTGTTTTTGTTGTTCTTTCATCTGTCGGCTTATCAATTATAGTTGCCCGTTTTGTTGTAACGGTAGTAGTTGGCTTAGCTGATGAAACCTTTGTACCCGCACTTGTTGGGGTCTGCCCTGCTTTTAATGAATCTTCTTGTGGTTTAGGTTCTTGATAGGTATTGGTTGATGTGTTGTTATCGTCTCTTTCGATAGATTGCTGAATAATATTGTTGTTGGTTGTATTGTGTTCATTGTCGGGAAGGAAGGTTTGCAGAGTATCACTTGCTAATCTTTCCGCATTTTCAGCAATCACCTGCATCAGTTGCAAAGTGCGGAGCGAATCAGCTTTCACTTCCTCTGCCCCCTTACGTTTGGCCACTACCTGGTTCTTATATTGAACATTGATTTCACTGTACTTATTCCATCCTGCTTTTACCACCACTTCTTTGTAGAACATCCTTAGCTTGCTTAACTTTTCCGTTGTACTTTTTGCATCCCCAAATACAATGATGGTGTTACCAAACTTGGGTATCATTTCGAATGTGCGCTGCCGGGTAATGTCTACCTGGTCAATCATTGCCATATCAAAAGAATCTTGCTGAATAGCCATACTAATGGTGAGTATATCCCGCAACAAGTTGCTGTCAGCTTTTAACAACACTTTTTTATCGGTAGGGAAATTGGTAAATACCGGTAATCTTGCTGAAAACTTATCGCTCAATGGCAACATCGCTACCGAACTGTCAAGATAGAAAGTAGCACCTGAGGTAGTAAACACCCTTGCTACCGGCTCTCGTTCCAATACATTTACCTGCAACCTTTCATTATTATCAAAGAACAACTGTGCATTTTTAACCCAGGTATTTTTTTGCAGGATCGCCTCTATTTCACCCAGGCTAAAACTGCCTACCGATTTGCCAACCGGCTTACCTTCTGTTATCGAAATAATGGTATTGAGTATGTCATTTTTATCAACGAAAAAATTATTGCTTACCCCCCTGATATTAATATCTACCCCGGTACATTTTTTCGCATCCTTTTTTTGAATGGCGGCAACCAGCATCAAAACAGTGCCTGCACCAATGGTGGTCCATAGTGTAAAAAGCAATATGTTTTTTATGATCTCTTTTTTTACCATAACGGTTGTCGTGAAGGGCCAATGGTGAATGGACAATGGGCAATGGTGAATTCATCACTCATTATTCATCATTCATCACTCATCATTCATTATTCATCTCTCATTATTCGTCACTCATTATTCATCATTCATTACTTATCATTCTTCGTTCAATATCTTCTTTATCGGTTCTACCAATGTGTCAATGTCTCCTGCACCTGCTGTTATTAAAACGGTTCCTTCAAAACCTTCTTCTACATGTGCCGCTTTTTCCATTGCAATATGCCTCAGCAGGTCTTCCTTACTCATCACCATTCTATCCTCACTATGCATTCGTTCTGCAATCATCTCACTACTTACGCCTTTCATAGGCAATTCCCTTGCAGGATAAATTGGCAATAGCACTATTTCGTCGGCCATATCCAATACTTCAGCAAATCCATCTGCCAGGTCCCTTGTTCTGCTAAATAAATGCGGCTGAAAAATAACAATGCATTTTTTGTTCGGAAACATTGCCTTTGCTCCTGATATCAGCGCTCTTAGCTCTTCCGGGTGATGGGCATAATCGTCGATATAAACCTGCTTATCCGTTTTAATGATATATTCAAACCTCCTTTTTACACCCCTAAAATCCGCAACGGCCGCTTTTATTTTTTCGTCTTCAATTTCAAGGTGATGAGCCACTGTAATAGCAGCTATTATATTTTCAATGTTGTGTTTTCCCCCCATATTCAACACAACATCTATTAATATCCATGGTGCACCTGTTGTATTTTTCATTACTACGTCAAACTGGTAACTTCCATTTTTGGTTTTGATATTGGAAGCGTACACATCCGCCTGGTCGTCATTCAAATGGTAGGCCAGGTGTTTATCTGCCTCCAGTTCGCCGGATCTTTTTAGCCCATATTTGCTGATGAGTAATCCGCCCGTTTTTATCCTTGCTGAAAAATCAATAAAGGCCTGCTCCATGTTTTCTGCCGTTCCATAAATATCCAAATGGTCTGGATCCATCGAGCTGATAATGGCGATATCCGGGCTTAATTTTAAAAAGCTCCGGTCGTATTCATCAGCTTCCACCACGCAAACATTTTTATCGTTACTTCCCGGTAAGGTTGGAATCTGCGACCAGAAATTACTGTTATAGTTGACCGCAATGCCTCCTAAAAAAGCTGTGCAACCATAGTTGCTGTGACGCAGTATATGACCCACCATTGTGCTGGTAGTCGTTTTTCCATGCGTTCCTGCGATGCAGATATTAAACGAATCGTTGGTGATAGCGCCCAGTACATCACTTCGCTTTACAACGGTATAATTATGCTGCAGGTAATAATTTAATCCCTGGTGATCTTTAGGTACCGCAGGAGTGTACACCACTACCTGGGCGTCTTTGTCAATGAGTTCAATATCGTCTTCATATCGAATATTGATTCCTTCGGAAGATAACTGTTTAGTTAAAGCCGTTTCTGTTTTATCATAGCCACTGACGGTTACACCTAACGCATTAAAATACCTTGCCAGTGCACTCATTCCAATACCACCAATGCCCAGAAAATAGATAGCTGCCCTTTCCCCATCTTTTAGCTGATGTGGCGACTGCAGGGATGATAATATGTTATTGTACTCTTTCATTTTTGTTTGTGAATGGTGAGTCGTGAATGGTGAATGGTCAATGGTGAAAAATTGAACAATCATTCTTAATTCACTACCTGTTTATCTTTCTACGCTTTAACTTTACCTTCTTTTTTTTATAATTACTTTATAGCATTAAATATAACATTCGCAAACCCAAGCTGAAAATAGGTTATACTTCATTTTCTTTTTTTTCTTGATGAAAAAAAGAAACAAAAAAAATCAAGGCTGCGAATAAAAAGGCTGAAAATTTTATCATCATCCTAAAATCAAGGAACTCGCCGCCAGTAGTTCAATGATTTGAAGCTTATGCCCGGCTCAGACAGCCTTGATTTCTTAACGAATCATGTTAAAATTTTCTAGCACTTTTTATTTGAGGCCGCTACCAGCATCTGATTGCGAGCCTATAACCTAATCCTATTACTTTACTTACTTTTTTTACTATACCCCTTCCCTATCTCCATCAATATTTCACTTGCAATTCTTTCATCCGCATCTGTAATGGCTAATTTGCTGATGTTAGCTTTTAAGACTTCCTGTTCTGGTTCATCTTTTGACAGCATGATTACTGTTGACACCAATTGACTCAATGCATCGCTGTCCTCAATCATCACTCCTGCATGCTTATCTACCAATTTTTTTGCGTTTGCTGTCTGGTGATCTTCTGCTGCAAATGGATATGGAACCAGTACAGCCGCTTTTTTCATCACACATAATTCAGCAACAGACATTGCACCACTTCTACTGATTACCACGTCTGCCGCCGCATACGCATATTCCATCTGGGTGATAAAATCATTCACCCAAATATTTGGTTTGCCTGCTGTAATTTCTTTGCCCTTGTCACCATAGGTTTTTCCTGTTTGCCAGATTAGTTGCAGGTCATTTTTTTCAAATTCGCTGATGCCTGTCGCCAGTGCATCATTGATAGTTTTTGCACCAAGGCTGCCGCCAATGGAGAGGATTGTTTTTTTATGAGGTTCCAATCCAAAAAAACGAATGGCATCATACTTTGTCAATTTGCTTTGCGAGATGCTTTCCCGCACCGGGTTGCCGGTGACTACAACTTTATTTGCAGGAAAGAATTTTTCCATGCCGTCCACCGCAACAAAAACTTTGGTGGCCTTTTTGCCCAACAGTATATTGGATTTTCCTGCAAAGGAATTGCTTTCGTGAATGAAAGTTTTGATGCCATTTGCCTGTGCCAAACGAAGTACAGGGTAACTTGAATATCCACCTACGCCAATGACAGCAATGGGTTTGAATAATTTCAATATTTTCCGTACCTGGAAAAAACTTTTAATCAACTTATATGGCAACCAAATGTTTTTTATCAAAGAACTCCTGTTAAACCCTGCGATATCCAACCCTTTAATTTTGTATCCTGCCAATGGCACTTTTTCCATTTCCATTTTTCCTAAAGCGCCTACAAATAAAATTTCAGTTTGCGGTTGCAATTTTACAATCGCATTGGCAATAGCAATTGCCGGAAAAATATGTCCACCGGTGCCGCCGCCGGC
Organism: Chitinophagales bacterium; assembly: GCA_038213285.1. Lineage (GTDB taxonomy): Bacteria > Bacteroidota > Bacteroidia > Chitinophagales > Chitinophagaceae > Ferruginibacter. The sequence continues at coordinate 61,376 of JBBQTL010000004.1, read as the reverse complement.
GATGATAATTCTATTCATTGGTTCCCCTGCCCTCCGCTGCGGCGGAGAACTTAGCTTGCTACTATTCTTGTTTTCTTCATTCATTTATAAAGTTCAAATCAGTAATACTTTTTTGATGCGTTTCATGTTTGCACCTTGGTATAAGTGAGTTCCGAAATCGGGGGTTAACACTACATCGCATAATCAATGAACAAAAGCTGGTTTAATAAATCATATTCTATTTTATTAAAAACCAACTGGTTTATTAAAACCGACCACCCTAAGTTGCCCCTTCGGAAGACAGGGGGCCAGGGCTTTCCATCTGTTCCACATTTCTTGCTACGCTTAATATGATGCCAATAGATAAACAGGTAAACAGGAAACTACTTCCTCCCATGCTTACTAACGGTAACGTAACGCCCGTGTTGGGAAATACATTTACATTAACCCCCATATTCGCTATTGCCTGGATTACCAATGTGAAGCTCAACGCCAAAGCAAGAAATGCACCAAATGCAAAAGGGCATTTCCGGTACACCCTGATACACCGGTATAAAAACAACAGGTAAATAAACACGATGAATGCCCCACCTAATAAACCATACTCTTCAAGTATAATCGCAAAAATGAAATCGCTATAAGAGTGAGGCAAAAAATTTCTTGCATTGCTATTGCCAGGCCCACTCCCCAACCATCCGCCGCTTGCGATAGCGATCTTGGCCTGGTTTACCTGGTACGATTTTTCATTGCCATCTCCTTTGCTGCTAAAGACAAAAGTTTGTATACGGCTTATCCAGGTAGGCACCCTTCCGGAAGCAAATAATGCAGGCAAATCTTTTGATTTACCTTCTTCCTTATCGTAATATTTTACCGCCACCATAAACAATATCATGATCGGTATCAACGCTATGCCAATGGTTAATAAAATATGTTTGGTATTTACCCGTCCAATAAACATCAGCATAAAACTTGTACCTGCTACCAGGATGGCGGTAGATAAATTGGCTGGTGCAATCAGTAAACATATAATTGCTACCGGGATGATGATGGGTAAAAAACCCTTTTTAAAATCCTTGATTACCTTTTGCTTTTTACTCAACTGCCTGCTCAAATACATGAACAAAGCCAGTTTGGCAAGGTCAGATGTTTGAAACGTCAAATTGATCACCGGAAGTTTTATCCACCGGCTTCCTTCGTTTAAAGTAGCACCAAAAAAATAGGTGTAGATCAATAAAGGAATCGAGATCAAAAATAAAATCAACGCCACCCGTGAATAGATCGTGTAGTTGACCCGGTGTGCAAAATAAATAATGATCACTCCTAAAATGATAAAAGTAAATTGCTTAAAAAGATAGCTCTCTGTGCTCTTGCTATACTTATAAGCCAATGAACCTGTGCTGCTGTACACCACCAGTAAACTTACCAGTGTAAGGATAATTACAATGGCCCATATTACCCGATCACCTTTGGTTTTGCGAACCAGCGTACCACCCATACCTCCTATACCTCTAAACGAAGTATTGAAAACGTCCTCCGCCGTTTCGGTAGAGCCAAACATTTGTTTTAATATCGATTTAATTACTGCCATACTGCCTCCTTTATTTGAAGGAGCGATTGAATTTGATGTTTGACTGAACTATTTTTTATATCTTCTTATCTTGCTATAACATTCCGGAATGGGAGCAACGATTTGAACATGGTACTCTACAAATCCTTTACTGCCTGCTTAAACTGCAGGCCCCTGTCTTCATAATTTTTAAATAAATCAAAGCTTGCACAGGCTGGACTAAGCAACACTGCATCGCCTTTGGCAGCAAAATGAAATGCAGTCTGTACTGCTTCCTTTGCTGAAAGTGCATCAACCATCATTGGCACTATATCGCAAAACGCTTCATGAATTTTAACATTATCGGTACCCAAACAAATAATGGCTTTAACTTTTTCCTTTACCATATCATTCATTAGGGAGTAGTCATTGCCTTTATCTACGCCGCCCAGAATTAAAATAGTTGGCTGCTCCATGCTCTCCAGGGCAAACCAGGTACTGTTTACATTGGTAGCTTTGCTGTCATTAATAAACAGCACCCCTCTTATAGTAGCCACCGGTTCCATCCTATGTTCAAGGCTCTGAAATGTTTGTAATGATTCCCTCACATTCTCTTTTTTAATATCCATTGCAGTTGCAGCAAGACTTGCAGCCATGCTGTTATACTGATTGTGCTTACCCTTCAATGTAAAGTCATTCACACTCATTTGCATGTCTTCATCTTTCCATTTAAGATTTATCTGGGCGTTTGTCAGGTACGCACCCTGTGGCAATTCTCTACTCATGGTGATCGGGTATAAAGTTGATTTAATGGGATAATTATCTAAATGTTGACTCGTAATTTCATCGTCTAAATTGTATATAAAAACATCACCTGCCTGTTGGTTTTCTACAATCCTAAACTTGCTGTTAATATAATTTTGCATCTTATATTCATACCTGTCCAAATGGTCCTCCGTAATATTGGTTAGTATGGCAATATCCGGGCGAAAGGTTTTAATATCATCTAATTGAAAAGAGCTGATTTCGATGATATATAAAGACTTTGGATCAATTGCAACCTGCCTTGCAAAAGAGTAACCGATATTACCAACCATCGCACAATCCAAACCAGCGTGCTTGCAAATATGGAAGGTTAACGCTGTAGTAGTTGTTTTGCCATTGCTCCCGCTGATTGCAATAATCTTACTATCTCCTTTATACCTGAATGCAAATTCTATTTCACTGATGATGGAAATTCCTTTTGCCCGTATCTTTTTTACCAATTCATTTTTTTCAGGAATACCAGGGCTCTTCATTACTTCATCGGCCTGTAAAATTTTTTCTTCCGAATGCTTTCCTTCTTCAAAGGCAATACCGATTTGCAGCAGTTCGTTTTTATATATTTCCTTAATTATACTTCCATCGCTCACAAATACATCATACCCCTGCTGTACAGCTAATAAAGCAGCACCAATTCCGCTTTCACCAGCGCCTAATATGACAATTCGTTTTTTCATTATTCATTCAAACTATAGCCTATGAACAATGGCAATAAACCACCATTCAAACAATCATTGCTTCAACAATTGCGATCTTATAAAAAGGATATTCTGTTTAAACCAAAAACTAAAAAAGGTTTTTCAACAGCATCGAATTTAACGGGTATCGGTACTTTCTATATTTTATATCTTACTCTTCAGGATGGCAACCAGCCTTATCGCAGCTTCAGTGTTACAATTGCCATCACCACACATAAAATGGTTACTATCCAAAAACGAACGGCGATCTTGCTTTCATGATATCCTAGTTTCTGGTAGTGGTGATGCAACGGGCTCATTAAAAATATCCGCCTCCCTTCGCCATACTTTCGCTTGGTATATTTAAACCACGACACCTGTATCATTACACTTAATAATTCAACAAAAAACACCAGGCAAAAAATCGGGATCAATAATTCTTTGCGAACTATAATGGCCAATGCTGCAATAATCCCACCCAATGCAAGGCTTCCTGTATCACCCATAAATACCTGGGCCGGGTAAGAGTTGTACCAGAGAAAACCAATACAAGCTCCTACAAAGGCTCCAATGAATATGGACAATTCCCCGAGGTTTGGTATGTACATAATGTTCAGGTATTCCGCAAACTTTATATTGCCACTTACATAAGCGAAAATGCCCAATGAAATACCGATGATCGCACATACCCCTGTGGCAAGCCCATCCAACCCGTCTGTAATATTGGCACCATTACTTACCGCTGTAACTATAAAAATCACAATGATGATATAGAGTATGTAAGTATAATCCTGTAGTCCTTTGGGCAACAGTTTGGCATAATTAAACTCATGGTTTTTTACAAATGGAATAGTAGTGATCGGTGATTTTACTCTCACAAAAAGATGCCGCTTCCCATCGATGGTGGCCACATTAAAACTATCACTCATTAATACTTCACCCGGCCTCAATACAGAATCCTTTACCATTGAAAAATCCGGATTATACACTTCTCTTTGTACTACTACACTTTGCGTAAAATAGAGAGTGGCTCCTACAATAATGCCCAACATCACCTGGCCAAAAATTTTAAATCTACCCGCCAGGCCGTCACTATCGCTTTTCTTATAGGTAGCACCCTTTGCCTGTGCCAGCCGCTTTGACCTGATCTTTAAATAATCATCAATAAAACCGATGATACCCAACCATACGGTGCACAATAACATGAGCCGTATATATACTTTATCTAAATTGGCCAGTAATAAAGTAGGTATTAAAATAGCCAGTAAAATAATGATACCACCCATTGTTGGGGTACCTTTTTTTTGCTGCTCCCCTGCCAATCCGAGGTCTCTCACGCTTTCACCCAATTGCCTTCTATGCAAAAAATTGATCAGTTTCTTACCATACACTGTAGTAATGAATAAACTCAATAGTACGGCCAGCATCACCCGAAATGTGATGAACTGAAACAGTCCGCTTCCGGGAAATCTTGAGACCTTCCAGTGTTCTGTTAACCATTCAAATAAGTGATACAGCATTTTTTTTGATTTGCTAATTAACTAATTTGATAATGAGCTAATTCTTTATACTTCTAATTCTATATTTAATTAGCTGCTGGTTTAATTATATCGTTCGATCCACCAATAGCACATTGGCTAATCAGCTAATTATTTATCCAGCAATTCAAACATTTCCCTCAGCACTTCTTTATCGTCAAAGTGATTCTTTACTCCTTTTACTTCCTGGTATTTTTCATGCCCCTTTCCCGCTATCAATACGATGTCTTCCTTTATTGCAAGATTCACCGCAGTCTTGATAGCCTCTTTCCTGTCTGCGATGGTGATGTACTTTTTTCTTGCCACTACATTTACGCCTGCTTCCATGTCGTGTAATATTTCCAGCGGATCCTCACTGCGTGGGTTATCCGATGTAAAGATTACTTTATCGCTATATTCACAGGCTACCTCCGCCATTACCGGACGCTTGGTTTTATCCCGGTCGCCTCCACAGCCTACCACCGTAATAATGCGTTCATTGCCCTGCCGTAATTTTTTTATAGTAGCCAGCACATTCAGTAAGGCATCCGGCGTATGTGCATAATCCACAATACCAATTATCTTATCATTATTGCTTACCATATAGTCGAACCTTCCTTCTGCTCCTTCGAGGCTGCTGAGTAATTTCAACACTTCGTTTTTATCTTCTCCCAAACAAATAGCCGCCCCGTAAACTGCCAATAAATTATAGGCATTAAACTCGCCAATCATCCTGAAATACACTTCTGTTTCATTTACCAACAGGTGTAAGCCGGTGATGCTGTTCTCCAGTATCCTGCCTTTAAAATCAGCCATGGTTTTAAGGCTGTAATAATATTTTTTTGCAACTGTATTTTGCAGCATTACCATTCCACGTTTGTCGTCTGCATTGCTGATGGCAAAAGCGGTTGAAGGCAACACATCAAACCATGATTTTTTTACCCGGATATATTCATCAAATGTTTTATGATAATCCAGGTGGTCATGGGTGATATTGCTAAACAAAGCACCGGCAAATTGTAACCCGGTGATGCGATGCTGGTGGATCGCATGGCTGCTGCATTCCATAAATACATATTCACAACCGGCATTTACCATTTGATTCAGTAAAGCATTTACACTCACTGCATCTGGTGTGGTATGAGTAGATGATATTATAGTATCGCCCACCTGGTTTTGAACGGTGCTTACCAGGCCACATTTATACCCCAGTGCTGTAAACAATTTCCACAACAAAGTTGCGATGGTTGTTTTGCCATTGGTTCCGGTAACCCCTACCAGCTGCATTTTTAGAGACGGCTCCCCGAAAAAATTATGACTGGCGTACCCCGCTGCTGCCGCACTGTTTTCTACCTGTATCCAGGTGATGTTTTCATTTGTTATGCCAGGCAAGGTTTCGCATATAACCGCTGATGCCCCATTGGCAATAGCAGTATCAATAAACCGGTGGCCATCTGCTGTGCTTCCTTTTATTGCAATAAAACAAGATCCGGCACTTACTTTACGGGAGTCGATCTGCAAATCATTTACCTCAATATCGGTATTACCCATTACCGACCTGATGCTGACTTTATATAGTATATCTTTTAAAATCAATTTAATAGTAATGTTATGCTTTGTCCTTTTTTAAATGGGGTGCCTGCTAACAGGGACTGGTTTAAAACTCTTCCCCTGCCACTGACTGTAACCTTCAATCCCTTATTCTCCATTAGATACACTGCATCCTTCAGCCCCATACCAATCACACTTGGAATAACTGTAGTTGGGTTCCGTGCACTTACCGGTAATTTTAAAGTCGCATTATTGTTTCTCATACTCATTGTCCTCCAGTAGCCGCCGGATGCTGAGTCAACAAAAGGTACATTCAACCTGTTGAAAATTGAATTCAACTCATTCTTCATTCCATAGTAATTGTATTGCATAGTATCTTTTGTTACCGGGTCTTTAAATTTCCTGGTGCTTAAAAAACGAGCATAAATTTTATCACTGATTTCTTTAAAAACCGTACCGGATACATCCGCACCATAAATTAACTTTGATTCATTGCTATTCTGGATAACTACTGCCATCGTATAAACCGGCCTGTTGGCCGGGAAATAACCAATGAAGGATGCCTGGTAAATTTTATTGCCTTTGTTGTAGCCCCGGTTGTCCAAAGCCGTTACAGCCGTACCCGTTTTACCAGCAATAGAATAGGTAGTATCATACAAAATTTTATGGCCGGTGCCGTGTAAACTGTCTACTACTGCAGCCAGGCATTCCCTTAACTGCGCCAGGGTTTCATCACTGCATATCTTATTTACCAATACCTGTGGCTCTATCCTTCTTACATCCAGTCCGTACTCAGTAACCGCATTTACCAGGTATGGCTTCATCATGGTACCATTGTTGGCAACCGCATTGTACAGCATCAGCATGTGCAACGGAGTCACCAGTTCTTCATATCCATGAGCCATGTAGGGAATGGTAGTTTTGGACCAGCTACGATTGGTTGGTTTTTTAATGGTGGGCCTTCCTGATGATGCTGTAATATCAATGCCGGTAATGGTATCCAGCCGCAGGCGATGTAAATGGGCAACAAATTTTGAAGGCTCATTGTGATAATACTGATCGGCCAGTTTTGCAAATGCAACATTACTGCTTCGCAAAAATGCATCCTTAACGGTAATGGCACCCGTTCCCATGTGAGCGTCTTTAATTCTTAACCCGTAAAAAAGCTTGGCGCCACCTTCACAATCCACAATCGAATTTTTATCTACATATTTATCTTCCATTAAGCTCAGCAATGTTGCCAGCTTAAAAACTGATCCGGGCTCTGTTGCTTTTCCGATACCGTAATTCAGGTCTTCTGCATAAGTACCATTGGGCTGTTTGCCCAGGTTGGCAATGGCCTTAATTTTACCGGTAGCCGTTTCCATTACAATGGCAGTACCATGCACAGAATTATTTCCGATCAACATTTTCATCAATGCGGTTTCCGCAACATCCTGCATATAAGTATCCAATGTGGTAATGACATCTTTTCCGTTTTCCGGTTCCACTTCTGCACCTTCCACCGGCATGTAAGCGCCGGCTATATAGCGCATCAGGCGTTGTCCCGTTCTTCCTTTCAATAAGCTATCATAACTCTGCTCCAACCCAACATTCAGTTTAGCATTATCCCTGGATAAGCCAATTGTTCTGTTGGCAAGTAATACGTAAGGATTAATTCTTTTATCGCGTGGATCAATGATAAATCCGCTCTTATTTCTGCCCTGCCTTACCAACGGAAATTCACGCAACCGGGCATATTCAACAAAAGAAATTTTCTTTTTCAATGTATAATACCGATCCTTGTTTTTGTATGCCAACTGCATTTCTTTTTTATATTCCGATTTCTTTTTGTCGCCAAAAAGATCGGCAAGGCAGTAACTGAGTGAATCTATATTTGCTTTAAATCGTTTACCATTTTTTTCCCTCAGTCCATCTGCACCAAAATCAACATACACATCAAAAATGGGAATTGAAGTACTCAACATATTTCCATCCTCGCTAAATATGGTTCCCCGCTCTGCTCCAAGCGGCACATACTTTAAATGCAAACTATCACCCATACTGCGCCAAAAAGCACCCTCAACCTGCTGAATATAAAAGGCCCTGCCCAGTACTACCGCTCCCAGTAATATCATCCCGATAAAGCAGAGATATACACGCCATAATATGTCTTTCTTTATATCCAATATGCTAATTACTAATTTGAATATTTGAAAATGAGCAATAGGTTGACTTTTAATTACAGCCTTTCAAATTCGCATTCCCTTTTGGTCCAATAATCTTATTCTTATGAAAACAATTCTATCGTTTTACTACCTCCGGCGACAACAACACGGGCGCTGTTGTTAATTCTTTTAGGCCCAGAGGTTCTACCGCCTTCATCAGTTCACTTGCCTTACTTCGAAAAATCACTTCGCTCTTAATGGTTTTATATTCGTACTCCAATTCCTTGATATGCCTTTCCGTTGCGCCTATCTTTCTTGTCAGTTTATCTGCATGGTGCCCGTTGTAGATATATAAAACAGCTAACACCGCTAAAAAAAGAAAGAAAGGTATATTCTGAACTACCCATTTGTGGCTCCTGAATTTTTTCCAGTCTATTTTTGATGCTTTGGGCTCCTCCTGTTGTATGTATTTATCATCCACCATTTTTTAAAAATTTACTTTCCGGCCATTTGGTCGTCAGCCAATTTATTTCAGGTATTGACTGCTATTTTTTCTCTGCCACCCTCAGCTTTGCACTTCTTGATCTTTTATTTTTCTTTGTTTCATCTGCTCCCGGCACTATTGGCTTTTTAGAAATGATATGGAAAGGGTTCCCGGGCCTTCCTCCATATACATCAACTATTGCCTCTTCTGACAAACCACCGGCTTTAAAAAAGTTTTTTACAATTCTGTCTTCCAGTGAATGAAAGGTGATGATTGCTACACGGCCACCCGGTTTTAGCAATGCCGGCGTTTGTTGCAACAACTCTTTCAATGCCCCCAGTTCATCATTCACTTCAATCCGAAATGCCTGGAATACCTGTGCAAAATATTTCTGAGGATTTCCTTTCACTACACCCTGAACAGCCTGCTTCAATTCACTGATTGTTTTAATGGGCATCAGCGCTCTTTGCTCCACAATTGTTTTCGCCAAAGTTTTTGCATTGGTTACCTCTCCATATTGTTCCAGCATTTTGTGCAACTGTTGCTCCGAAAATTTTTTAATTACATCTGCTGCGGTTATTGCTTGCCGCTGGTCCATCCTCATGTCGAGGTTTGCATTAAAGCGAATAGAAAAACCTCTTTCCGCCTCATCAAACTGGTGACTGGAAACTCCCAAATCCGCCAGCATCCCATCTACCTGCGTTATTTTATGCAGGCGCAAAAAACGTTGCATGTGACGGAAATTCTGCGGTATAAAAATCACCCTTTTATCAGCGGGCATATTTTTACGTGCATTTTCATCCTGGTCAAAAGCTAAGAGTGTTCCATTTTCACTTAACCGTTCCAATATTGCCCTGCTATGTCCGCCACCTCCGAAAGTGCAATCCACATATACGCCATCTGCCTTTATGTTTAACCCTTCAATTGCTTCCTGCAGTAATACCGGTGTATGATATTCGTCCGGCGGTTCAGTAGATTGATTGATAGGTAATTTGCTATTACTGTGCGGCATACTTTTCAATATTTCAACTTTTCAGTGTTTCATCATTTTTATTCATCACTTCATTGGCCAGCTCACTAAATGATTCCGGTGTGTAGGTTTCAAAGAACTTAGTATATTTCGTTTTATCCCAGATCTCAATTTTATCAACCGCCGATACCAACACAACATCCTTTTCAAGCCCTGCATATTCCATCAACGCTTTAGGAATTAATAGCCTGCCGACAGAATCGAGCTCCACGTTAGTTGCGCCATTTAAAAAATAACGACGAAACTGCCTCACTTTCGGATCAAATTCGTTTAGCTTGCTTACTTTCGAAAAAATCGGCTCCCAGCTTTGCATGGGATATAAACTTAAACATGCTTCTATGCCCCTATTAATCACAAATTGGCCCGCCCCATCCTCAGCCAACTGCTTCTTAAAACCAGCCGGTAAAAGGAAGCGACCTTTGGTATCCATCGTAACCTCATATTCGCCAAGAAAACCAATCATTTACCGGGATTTATGCAATGTGAAAAAATTATTACCACAAAATAACACTTTTTCCCACTTTTACACCTAAAATGATTGAAAGATTTTTATCCACACCGCTAATAGCACCTAAGATTATGTCCTGCAAACGTTTTAAGGTGTTTTTAACAGTGAATAAGGTGTGAACAGTGGTGTATAACATGTGCATTACTGTCTTCACCAGAAAAAAGACTGAACCGGTAAGTTGTTGGAAGCTGTTACGGGATTAACAACTTCACTTAATTTATGGGTGATAAACATGGAAAGTGTAAGGCATCTGCTGAGGCATTTTGCCTTTTTCGGAGTAAGGGTAAACTAACTCAACTTCCTGTAAACAGGATATTGAACATCAATACTCAGCAGCATAAAAAATGGGAAATGAACCATTCGATAAAGTAACGAATTGCCCATCAAACTGAATAGTGATTCAGCGACGGACTGACTTGGTTTAGTGGTAGAAATTATTAAACGAACGAACAGTAGTTGACTAGGGCTTTGCCAAAGGAAAACTTAATAAAAAACAGCTTCCTTTTCCCGGTGTACTTTCTACCTTAATGCTGCCATGATGTGCATCTACCATTGTTTTTACATAACTTAACCCGAGACCAAACCCCTTTACATTGTGCAGGTTGCCGGTATGGGCCCGGTAAAATTTCTCAAAAATACGGCTAACAGTTTCTTTGTTCATTCCTATGCCGTTGTCCTCAATTTTTAACTTCAGTTGATTGCCGGAGGTTTGGGTACATATTTTAATATGGAGATTGTCTTTTGAATATTTTACCGCATTATCCAGCAGGTTGCTTACCAGGTTGGTGAAATGTACATCGTCTGCCAGCAACAAGTCTTTAGTTGCAGCCAGGTTCACTTCCAGGCGTCCCTGTTTCTGGTCTACCTGTAGATTAATATTGTTTAAAGCGCTATTTATCAAATCGTGGGCATGCAGTTTTTTCAGGTCTAGTTGCACTTCCTGTTTATCCAGCAAAGCGGCTTGCAATATGGTTTCCACCTGCTTATTCATTCGTTTGTTTTCTTCTTTAATGATACCGGTAAAATAATTCATCTTTTCCCTGTCATTGATTACTTTTTCATTTTTTAAAGCATCCACAGCCAGTGAAATGGTAGCAAGTGGAGTTTTAAATTCGTGGGTCATGTTATTGATGAAATCCGATTTTATCTCACTTAGCTTTTTTTGTTTCAGCAAGGCCCTTACTGTAAGAAAGAATGCGGTTACAATGATCAACGTAAATACAACCGCCCCGATAATAAACCAGGTCATTGACCGCCAGATCAGCTTTTCAGCATGGGGCACGATAATGATCAATAATTCCTGTGGTGATATCCCTTCCGAAAGGCTGCCTCCCGGAGACTCCAGTTGAATTACATGCAGGCGGTTATTTACACTGTCAGCATATAATTTATAAAAGTTTTCAGATTGAATTTCTTCACCGATTAACGATGTTGGACTGATTGCAAATTCAAAAGGTATTTTGTGAAGGTTCTGTTTGTCAAAAGCTTTCCCGATAATGGTGCGAATATCATCACTTGAGTATTTTTGCGTAATAGTTGGCTTAAATATTTCAAGTTGAAGTTTTTCACTCGGAAACAGTGGTTCATTTTTCCTCCTCATGGGCATTAAATTACCCTTCTCTTCCATCAGGTCTGATGCTGCCTGCGCTGTTGCCACGTCAATATGATCATTAAATTTTTGCTCCTCCGACTCAAGGGAGCCTTTGATCCAAAGAATCTGGAAAAAAATAATTCCAAGTAGCGAAAGCAATATAAGTACTGTGATAATGGGGAAAATTCGCTTCATTCGTGTGTTAGTAAATCATTAATGTGCGCTAAAGTAATGTAAAGCGACGAAACGATAAATTTAGTGAAGCTTTGCAAATTAAATACCTTTAAAAAAAAAGTTTGCACAATATTAGCACTACACTAAATAATCTGTTATTTTAGGCATATGATTTCACCTGCTTCCGGCGTGTTACTAATAGCTGATCCTTTCTTGAAGGATCCTCATTTTATGAGGACAGTAGTATTCATTTGTGAACACCAAAACGATGGTAGCTTTGGGTTTGTATTGAACAAACAATATGAACTGACGCTGGATGAACTAATCACTAGCTTTGAAGGCTACCCGATTCCTGTATTTTATGGAGGCCCCGTTCAATTGAACACCATACATTTCCTGCACCAATATCCCGACCTGATACCCGGCGGAAAGGAAGTAATGCAAGGTGTATACTGGGGAGGAGATTTTGAGATAGTAACTGAATTGGTAAAAAACAATGAAATTGATTACACTAAAATCAGGTTTTTCTTAGGGTATAGTGGCTGGAGCGATGGACAACTGGATGGTGAATTAAAGGAAAAAACCTGGTTAACTGTATCAGCTACCCGCAATCTTGTTTTTCACCCCTACCCCGATGAAATATGGAAGGATAGCCTGAAACACCTGGGAGGAGATTATGAAATGATGATTAACTTTCCGATAGACCCACAGTTGAATTGAGGAATGAGTGATGAGTGGTGAGGAATGAGTGATGGTAAAGAGCATTGAATGTCACTCAACACTCATAAAAAATGTTTCTTAGCTTTTTACCTTAAACCTTTTACCCTAAACCGTTTTTCCTTATCCTTTTTCTGCCAATCCCTTAATTACCTTAATAAAAATATTACTGAGTTTTTTATCTGCCTTACCTGCAACGGCTATAATTTCGCTTATATCAACCGGATGCAAATTATCAGGATCACATTCATCAGTAATTACACTCACTGCAGCACAAGGCAGTCCTACCTGGTTGGCTACGATGACTTCCGGCACGGTACTCATACCCACCATATCAGCACCCGCAGCTTTCAGGTATTTATACTCCGCCCTTGTTTCTAAATTTGGGCCGTTTACTGCTACATACACTCCTTGATGAATCTTAATTTGAAGTGCTGCTGCTGCGATTTGTAATTGCTTACTAAGGAATGGATCATAAGGGCAACTCATATCCGGAAACCTTGGGCCAAAAAAGGGATCAACCAGTCCCCGCAAAGGGTTTTCTGTTTGGGTATTGATATGATCGTCAATTATCACCAGATCTCCTTTCTTAAAATTCAAATTCATTCCTCCGGCTGCATTACTCAGTAATAATTGCTTAACTCCCAACATTTTCATCAGCCTGACCGGAAAGGTAATTTGTTGCATACTATATCCTTCATAGTAATGAAACCTGCCCTGCATCGCCATTACCGTTGTTTCGCCAATTTTACCCAATATCAAATTTCCTTTATGAAACTCAACTGTGCTTACCGGGAAATTAGGGATGTCATGATAAGGAATGGCTTTTTCAATTTCAATATAATTTACCAGGTCGCTTAATCCGGTACCCAAAACAACGCCTGCAGTTGCTTTATTAAACCCTTCTTTGGCAAGAAAGGCATATGTTTCGTTCAAACTATTTATTAACGGATTCATGATTGCTTCTCTTGTTGAATAATGATCATCAATAATTATTACCTGAAAACTGAATTTATTTTAATTACGTAATTTCAGTAAAATATTTGTGCTGCAACAATATATAACCAAAATTGTTTTCCTTTTATTTTAAAGTGGCTGAGGTGTTATTGAATTTGCACTCTTTCTATTTTATAAACTTTTAATCCCAATAAAAAATCATGAGCAATAGTTATTACAATTCAGATGACCTTTCCAAATTTGGTAACATCGGCGAGTTTCAAAAAGAAGCAGCCGATAAATTTTTTGGCTGGTATGGGGAAGTATTTAAAGACAGTGCTTTAAGTGCCAAAGAAAAATCCCTGATTGCGCTGGCCGTGGCTCATGCGGTACAATGCCCTTATTGCATTGATGCCTATAGTAGTGATGCCTATGAAAAAGGATATAACGAAGCACAAATGATGGAGGCGGTACATGTAGCAGCGGCTATACGTGGAGGAGCTACATTGGTACATGGCGTGCAGATGATGAATAAGGTAAAAGAGATTGCGATGTAGGAGCCACCTAACCCCCGAAGGGGGAAACCGGAGGAGAGCATATAATTAATGGGCACAGGATTTCAATTTTATAGATTTTTGTTTATGAACCATGCTATTGTTTCTTGGTAATATCATCGTTATTTCTCTCTCCAACAAAAGTTTTGTAATGAAACGCATCAAAAAGTATTACCGATTTAACCATTAAAAATGAATGAAGAAAATAAAGTCAGTAGCAACCAAAATCTCCGCCTCGGCGGAGGACAGGGGACTTTAAAATCACTGAAAGCCCAACACAGTATCCTTGCAGATTCGCATGAGCAGATTGAAATACTGGAACATGGCGTAAATCATGATGACGCATTCCGGCTGATGCCTTTTCAGCAAAAGCTGGAAGGTATTGGCTTATTTCCATTGAAACCTACCGGGATAGAGATATTTCAAATTAACATGGGCAAGATGTGCAACCAGGTTTGCAAACATTGCCATGTAGATGCCGGGCCCGACAAAAAAGAAATTATGACGAAGGAGACCATGCACCAATGTTTGGAAACTTTAAAAAACAATCCGCAATTAAAAATTATTGACCTCACAGGCGGCGCACCTGAATTAAACCCGGATTTCAGGTGGTTTGTACCAGAAATTAAAAAGCTGGACAAACATATCATTGTGCGGTGCAATCTTACCATCATATTAGCCAATAAAAGATTCAATGACCTGCCTGATTTTTTCAAACAACATGATGTTGAAGTAGTATCATCGCTGCCCTTTTATACAGCCGACAGAACCGATCGTCAAAGAGGCGATGGCGTATTTGAAGACAGCATCAAAGCATTGCAAATGCTGAATACCGTTGGCTACGGAAAGGAAGGCACCAGGCTGATATTGAACCTTGTTTACAATCCGGCCGGCGCTTTTTTGCCACCTTCTCAAACCATGCTGGAAAAGGAATTCAAAGACGAACTGCTGAAACATTTCGGCATTGTGTTTAACAGTTTATTTACCATCACCAATATGCCCATTAGCCGTTACCTCGATTATTTATTACAAAGCAGCAACTATGAAAAATATATGGAGAAACTGACCGCAGCATTTAACCCTGCTGCTGCAAAAGGCGTAATGTGCCGTAATACTATCTCGGTAGGTTGGGATGGATTTTTATACGACTGCGACTTTAACCAGATGCTGGAGATGAAAGTATCCTGTAAAAGCAGGGAGCATCTTTCTCAATTCAATTTGGCTGCACTTAACGAAAGAGAAATTGTAATAAATCAACATTGTTATGGGTGCACTGCCGGCTCGGGTAGTAGTTGTGGCGGTGTGGTGGCCCCCTAAAAAGCTTAAAAGGAACTGTGTTGTTGTCATAAGCCGGTTTATATACTTGTAACCTCTCATCAAGTGCTGAAAAAAGTTTCTCCTTTTTATAAGCCGGTGTCGGGATTGTACTATCTTGATTAAATGTTGTATCAATTTGTAAAGATTATTGCAAGGCTTGCTATTAAATTCTATTGCAGGGATCTCCAAATTAATAAGGCAGCGTTATTAAAATGTGAGGGACCTTTATTACTGGCTGCCAATCACCCTAATTCTTTCCTGGATGCGATTATTTTATGCACCATTTTCGACAAACCCGTCTACTCACTGGCCAGGGGAGACGCTTTCAATGGAAAGCTGATATCAAAAATTTTATTCGCCTTTAAAATGTTACCGGTGTACCGCGTAAGTGAGGGTGTAGAAAACCTGGACGAGAATTACAAGACATTTGAACTGTGTAAAAATATTTTCAAACAAAACGGAATTGTATTGATTTTTAGCGAGGGCAAATGCATTAATGAATGGCACCTGCGCCCCCTAAAGAAAGGAACTGCAAGGCTTGCCATTAGCAGTTGGGCTGAGGGTATTCCTTTAAAGGTTTTACCGGTTGGAATCAATTATAATTCATTTCAAAAATTCGGTAAAAATATCCGCTTGTTCTTTGGTGAATTTATTACAGCCGATATTATTTACACGGATGATGCTTATGGAAAATCTATTCAATCTTTCAATTCAACCCTTCAAAAGCAACTGGCACCTTTTGTTTTTGAAATTGATGGAATGGATAAGAAAAAAAGGTACGAAAAATTTCATGTAGCCCAGCCGGCTTTGAAGAAAGCTTTATTGCTGCTTCCATCGGCTGCAGGATGGTTATTGCATGCCCCTTTGTACTATGCTGTAAAATCATTTGTGCTCAAACAAACAAACAGTACCGATCATTTTGATTCATTGGTTGTTGCTACGCTTTTTTTAGCTTACCCTTTGTATGTTTGCCTGGTTACATTGCTGGTATTTTTATTTACCGGTCAATGGTATTCCCTGTTGTTACCTTTAATTTTTACAGCTACGGCTTTGTCTCATTTACAATTGAAAAAGCAGTTTGATTAATGATCGCCGCTAACTTCCGTTTGTCATTGCCTGGCATTATATGGATTACATAGGAGAGGATACACCCAATCTGATCAGAGGGTATACAAACAGAAAAGCCCATACAAACTTTATGGGCTCAATCAAATATATTTAAAAGCTGAATTATAATTCTTCTGCTCCTTCAATCAATACAATGGTTTTATTATTGAGTACTTCTACAAATCCGCTTTGAATATTGTAGGAAGTAGTGGCTGTTTTATCAGTAAGCACTTTCAGCTTCCCGGATTTTAATGCGCTTACCATTGGTGCATGCTTATCCAGCACTTCAAATGAACCACTGATGCCGGGCAATTGTACACCATATACTTCGCCACTAAATATTTTCTTTTCCGGAGTTAATATTTCTAATGTCATGCTCATGTCTCCGCCGGGGCGGAGAACTTGTTTTTTAGTTTATAATTAATTTAATTCCAGCTTCGGTTTATTAGCTTTGGTAAAAGTTTTATAATGCGGTACAAGTGAGTGATCCTGAGTTCCGTCGCTTCGCTCCTCGTGGGGACAAAATGCACAACGAAGATGCCATGAAAAACAACTGTTAGTCTAAAAAACTTTTAATACTATTAAAAATATCTTTTCGAATTCATTTACCGTCAGTATTCTTCATTCCTCCTTCAGGGGGCCAGGAGTTTTACGCCTGCGCCGCTGCCATCAGTTTCTTACCTTTTTCTATCGCATCTTCCAATGTACCTACCAGGTTAAACGCTGCTTCCGGATACTCATCTACTTCACCATCCATAATTGAATTAAATCCACGGATGGTATCTTCAATTGGAACCAATACACCCTTTAAACCGGTAAACTGCTCGGCCACAAAGAAAGGCTGACTAAGGAAACGTTGTACTTTACGGGCCCTTGATACGGTTTGTTTATCATCATCGCTCAACTCGTCCAAACCAAGTATGGCAATGATATCCTGCAATTCCTTGTAGCGTTGTAAAATTAATTTAACCCGGTTGGCGGTATTGTAATGTTCATCCCCAACAATTAATGGAGTTAAAATTCTTGAAGTAGAATCCAAAGGATCTACGGCGGGATAAATACCCAAATCGGCAATTTTACGACTCAATACTGTGGTGGCATCCAAATGCGCAAAAGTTGTTGCCGGGGCTGGATCGGTCAAATCATCTGCAGGTACATAAACCGCCTGAACAGACGTAATAGAGCCATTTTTAGTGGAGGTAATTCTTTCCTGCATCAATCCCATTTCAGTTGCCAATGTTGGCTGGTAACCCACTGCACTTGGCATACGACCCAATAAAGCCGACACTTCGGAACCTGCCTGTGTAAAACGGAAGATATTATCTACGAAAAACAAAATGTCTTTTCCTTGTCCGGTACCATCGCCATCACGGAAATATTCTGCAATGGTTAAACCGCTTAAAGCCACACGGGCCCTTGCTCCGGGTGGCTCGTTCATTTGTCCGAATACAAATGTTGCTTTTGATTCTTTCAGGTCATCCATATTCACAGCGCTCAAATCCCATCCACCTTCTTCCATGCTATGTTTAAACTTATCGCCATAATTCATGATGCCAGCTTCAATCATTTCTCTCATCAAGTCATTCCCTTCCCTGGTACGTTCACCTACACCTGCAAATACGGATACGCCACTGTATGCCTTGGCGATATTATTAATTAATTCCTGTATCAAAACCGTTTTACCTACTCCTGCACCACCAAATAAACCAATCTTACCACCTTTTGCGTAAGGTTCAATCAGATCGATTACTTTAATCCCCGTAAATAAAATTTCATTAGCAGTACTCAGGTTTTCAAACAATGGCGGCTTGGCGTGAATAGGGCGGCCACCTACCTTGCTAACCTGTGGCAATCCATCAATGGCATCGCCCGTTACATTAAATAACCGGCCCTTAATTGCATCACCTACAGGCATTGCAATTGGTTTGCCGGTATCAATCACTACCATTCCACGAACCAGGCCTTCAGTACCGTCCATCGCAATGGTACGCACACTGTCTTCACCTAAATGTTGCTGTACTTCCAGCACCAGGGTATCACCGTTATCACGCTTTAACTCTAATGAATTTAAAATTTCTGGAAGGCTGCTGTCGTTGTCAAACTGTACGTCTACAACGGCACCAATGATTGACTTTATTTTACCGGTATTGGCCATAAACAAGATTTTATAGTATTTAGGTCTATTTTCAGGGCGCAAAGGTAGGGGTTAGGGATTAAAATTTGAAATTTGATATCTGATATTTTGATGATGGTCTATTTACGCAAAATATTAATAACCGGTGGCCGCTTTTTCAAATTAATAAATCCTAATCTGCCGGTTTAAATTAATACTATTGAAGCTTCTACTTTACCTTGTTTGATGGGCTTTTAAAAAAAAGGAAATTAAAAATCCCCCCATGTAAATAACATTTGCTTTACTTATAATTTAATATTTTCGCTACAAAAAATAGTACTACAGTTATTTTTTTACCTGCTTCGAGGTTGAAGATGAGGTTTAGTCTGCAATTTCACATAAAAGGCTTTTACTCAACGTTTCAATAAAATAAATTATAATAGCTTTCATGACAAAATTCGCCGGAAGGATACTTAAGATAATTAATATTTTTTTTGTAACCCTATATTTATTAGCCTGTTTAATCCCAATTCTGCCCGCCGGTAAGTTTTGGTGGGTTGCTGTTTTAGGATTGATCTTTCCTTTGCTTTTTATTGTTGTAACCATTTTTTTTACCTGGTGGCTCATTGCCCGATCTGGTTGGTGCCTTGTTTCGCTTATTGCTTTAGCGCTCAGCTGGCAGCAAATAAGGGTTATGGCTGCCTTAAACATGCGAAAAGAATTTACGCTTTCAAAACCTATAGAAACGCTGAGAGTGCTAACGTGGAATATTTCAGGCTGGGGAGAGACCAATAAAAGGCATACCGATATTTTGGAAAACCGGTTATTGATGCTTGATTTTTTCAAAAAACAACAGGCCGATGTACTTTGCTTCCAGGAATATTGGGACAAGGAAAAAAAACATTCCAATATACAGGCATTTAAAGACATGGGATATAACTATTCCTATTTTGTGAGAACAAATATCGGGGATCGCATCATTAAAACCGGGGTGACCATTTTATCGAAGTACCCAATGACCGATACCGCAAAGTTCAACTATGGGGAAGGCGATTTTGCCGAACACCTTATTTATGCTGATATTGAATTTAATCACAAAAAGATAAGAATATTTACAACACATCTTCAATCAAACCGGCTTGAAAATTCGGAATATTCATCAATCAGGAGGATGAGACGTACTGATGAAAGTGGTTTAAAGGGTTCCAAAACCATTGTACGCAAACTCAAATATGCTTATGGATACAGGGGCACTGAGGCGGACCTGGTAAATGAAAAAATAAAAGAAAGCCCTTATCCCGTTATTATTTGCGGCGATTTTAATGATGTACCTAACTCCTACACTTATTTTACAATAAAAGGAGATTTACAGGATACTTTCCTAAAGAAAGGTACCGGACTGGGCAGAACTTTTCAATACCTGTCTCCTACACTACGGATTGATTATATTTTGGTGGATAAGAATTTTGAAGTGGCACAGTTTAACCGGATAAAACTTCCCTATTCTGACCACTACCCGATTGTTACCGACCTCAATTTTGTGATGCAATAATTGCGGCAATCGGAATATCCAATGTAGTTACCATATCACCGCACCTCAATATCACATTCTGCAATTTCCCATTAAATCACATTAAACAAGTAAATTTGCAGCTTAGCGCTAAATTTTATGACGACAGAAACTAAAAGACAAAAGCAGGTTGCAGGGTTGCTTAATGAAGAATTAAACGATATATTTCGCCGTATGAACTTGCTGATGATGGATGGGGGAATGATTTCTATATCAACAGTAAAAATAACCCCTGATTTATTTGAGGCAAGGGTATACCTAAGCATGTTCCAGGTAAAAGATACCCAGGCAGCATTATTAAAATTTGAAGAAAAAAATAAGGAGATCAGGAAAGAATTGGGAACGAGGGTACGGCATCAATTGAGAAGCATCCCTGAACTCAAATTTTTTATTGACGATACGCTGGATTATGTGTTTAAAATGGAAGAACTGTTTGAGAAGATAAAAAAAGAAGAGGCCCCTAAATCTAATGAGGATACCAAAGCTGATGATTAATATTACCAATAACATTATTCATTAAAATACACCGCTGCAGCGGCGACCGGGGTATGTATTTAACATTTGCATGGAGATATTTTAAAGCAAAAAAAAGCGCCAATGCAATTAATATTATTGCCTGGGTAACGGTAGGCGTAATCGCTTTTGCCACAGCCTGCCAGATACTGGTTCTAAGTGTTTTTAATGGATTTGAAGGATTGGTAAAATCACTGTACTCCTCTTTTTATACAGATATAAAAATTATCCCTGAAAAAGGCAAAACATTTATCCTCACTGCACCTCAAATAAAATTACTCAAACAATTTCCCGGGATTAAAGCGATTTCACTGATTGCGGAAGAGAAAGCATTGTTACAAAATGAGGAGATGCAAACCATTGTATACCTGAAAGGCGTAGATTCCAATTACATCAAAGTGAGTGGTGTAGCTGATAAAACCTGGATGGGTAGTTTTGATACCGGCGATAAGAATGATCCTGGATTGATACTGGGAGCCGGTATTCAAAATGCTGCGGCGGTAAATGTGGATGGATTAGCAGGCTCCTCGATTGTTACTTTGATATTACCAAAGAAAGGGAAAGTGTCAGTTTCGGATCCTATGCAATCACTGAGTGAGGGCAATGTGAAAGCAACCGGAGTATTTTCTATCCAACAGGATTTTGACAACAAATACGCTATTACCAATATCGATTTTGTAAAACAGCAAATGGGTTTTGCCACAGATGAATACAGTGCAGCCGAGATAAAACTCGATACCGTTTCTAATATGAACAAAATACAGGTGGCACTTATACGGCAATTGGGAGAAGCTTTTAAAGTTCAGACAAAATATGAGCAAAATGCCAGCTTGTATAATACGATGAAACTGGAAAAATGGGCAATTTATGCAGTGTTGACGCTGATATTATTTATTGCTGCCTTTAACATGATCAGTGCCTTGACGATGTTAGTTTTAGAAAAACAAAAAGACATCAGTGTATTACAAAGTATGGGAGCAGATAAATCCATGATACTGAAAATATTCCTGGGAGAGGGACTTTTACTTGCCGGTATTGGTGCGGCGGCTGGCGTATCTTTAGCTTTGCTGGTATGTTTTATCCAGGTGAAATTTCATTTGATAAAACTACAGGGGGGCTCTTTTCTGATTGACTATTTTCCGGTAAAACTACAGGCTACGGATTTTATGCTGGTGATATCCACCGTAGCTTTTATCTCCTTTTTAGCTTCCTGGTTTCCGGCTCGCAAGGCAGCCAATCAACTGATTGAATTAAGGTAACGTTGATTGTAAGCGAATTTTTAAGGGAAATTGTATTCTCATCTTTATTCATCCTGACCCTCGCTCAGGCTGAAAAAAAAATCATTCATCAACTTAACAGGCAATGGTAAATGATGAATTTGATTGTTCACCTTTGATCATTGCCTGTTGACTATTCAGCCCCAAATATCACTGTAAATTTAGCTTTAATAATCCCCCATCGTTTCAGGCAACTGGGCCAGTGCTTTTTGCAATTGTTCATCGTTGGGTGCAATGCCATGCCATTCGTGGCTGCCTTCCATAAAATCAACGCCCTTTCCCATTTCAGTTTTCATCAGGATAACAATTGGCTTTCCCTGTCCAACAAATGTTTTTGCATGATTGAGTGTTGCCACTATTTCATCCATATCATTTCCTTTTTCAAGTACAATTACCTGCCATTCAAATGCCTCAAATTTGGCAGGAAGATCTCCAAGATTCATTACTTTTTGAGTAGGCCCGTCAATTTGCTGACCATTCCAGTCAATTGTGGAAATAAGGTTATCTACTTTTTTGTGTGCGGCAAACATAATTGCCTCCCAGTTCTGCCCCTCATCCAGTTCGCCATCACCATGCAGTGAGTAAATTACCCCGGCGTCTTTATTTAGTTTTTTAGCCAGCGCAGCACCCAGCGCTACACTCATACCCTGCCCCAAAGAACCACTCGCCACCCGTACGCCTGGCAAATGTTCATGAGTAGTGGGATGCCCCTGCAGGCGACTGTTTAATTTCCGGAAAGTAGCCAACTCGGTAATTGAAAAATAACCGCTGCGGGCAAGCACACTATAGAAAACCGGCGAGATATGCCCGTTACTCAGAAAAAAAAGATCCTCCCCGGGTCCATTCATATCAAATTCGGGGTTATGTTTCATTATCTTAAAATACAGTGCAGTTAAGTAATCAGCACAACCCAAAGAACCTCCGGGATGACCGCTTTGCACTCCATGTACCATGCGTACCACATCTCTGCGTACCTGGCTGGCTATTTCTTTTAATTCACTCATATTTTTTATTTAGGCGTTGCAAACCTACTTTAAATAGCTACATAAAAAAAGTAAAAATTGGTACATAAGATTTTTACAAATACTATGTTGATTTTATCTTCGTTATGTTACGTATTAATTGCAAAAAAAGATATGTTGAAAAAAAATTCTTCCTTTTAAATTTTTAAAAGCAACGGATTTTAATTATGTTGCGTCTATGTTTGTGGTAAACTACCCTTATTTAACTAAAAGAGATTTACTTTCGTTGTAAACTCGGAATTTTTAATACGTTTTGCATGGATAATATCATACTAAGTGGAACTCTCGCATTTTTGATTACTTTTTTTTCGATACCTATCATTATACAGGTCGCAAGGGAAAAAAAACTATTCGATGAGCCAGATGAACGCAAGGTTCATAAGATGGTTATTCCTACCCTCGGTGGCCTGGGAATATTTGCGGGTTTTATATTAGCATTACTACTCGGAGCACCTGTTGGTATAGCTGAATTACAATATTTTGTAGCTGCTGCCATTGTAATTTTCTTTTTAGGAGTAAAGGATGATATATTGATTTTATCGGCAGCAAAAAAATTCATAGGTCAGTTGGTAGCGGCGGGTATCATCATTAAGTTTGGCGGTGTTCAAATCACCAACATGCACGGGTTTTTAGGTATTTATGAAATTCCACAAATTGCCAGTATCATTTTTACCCTCTTTACCGTAATAGTAATTGTAAATTCCTTTAACCTGATCGATGGGGTAGATGGCCTTGCAGGTAGTCTCGGGTTGTTAACCGCAGTAGTGTTTGGAACTTATTTTATTTATTCAGGATACACCCTGTATGCGGTTATGGCCTTTTCGCTGGCTGGAAGCCTGGTTGGTTTTTTAATATATAATTTTTCGCCAGCCAAAATATTTATGGGAGATACGGGATCTTTGCTAATTGGCCTGGTTAATTCAATCATGGTAGTCAAATTCATCAACATTGCTGGCAATACCAGCCTGCCATTTCCATTGGAAGCCGCCCCTGCCATAGGAATTGCCGTATTGATCGTACCTTTATTTGATACTTTACGGGTTTTTGGCCTACGTATACTGGGTAGACGTTCCCCATTTAGTCCGGACAGAACCCATATCCATCATTTTCTGCTTGATCTTGGTTATAGTCATCGTAAAGTTACCTTGCTTTGCCTGGGCACAAATATTGGATTTATATTATTGGCATTTTTCCTCCGTAACCTCGGCACCACCATACTCATTGGTATTTTAATGTGCATCTCTTTTTCTTTGATTGGGATTGTCTATTACAGAAGAACCAAAATTATGGCGTCTTCCAAAACTAAATTGCGCAGAGAAGAACCGATCATAAAATCGCACAAAATATTAATCCTTGCTCCCGAAACAGTAGAAATAGATTAAACTGTCTTTCCCAACTTCATTAAAAGGCTGATATATTTTCCTTGCTGCAAATGGATTATTTGCCTGACTATTATTCTTTTCTTTAGCTTTGCAACCACTTAATTTTCTATTTTATGTCAGAAGAATTGGAATTGATTAAACAGGATACAGAATCTTTGATGAAGAAAGCGATGAATCACCTGGAGGCTGAACTGGTGAAAATACGTGCCGGAAAGGCAAATCCGAACATGCTCGATGGCATCGTAGCGGATTACTATGGAGCCCCTACACCCATCGCACAAATAGCCAATATATCCGTATTGGATGCCCGTACAATTTCCGTACAGCCGTGGGAAAAAAAGATGTTGCAACCAATTGAAAGAGCCATCATGGCGAGTAATATTGGCATTAACCCACAAAATGATGGCAACTTCATTCGCTTATTTTTACCGCCACTTACGGAAGAAAGAAGAAAAGAACTGGTTAAAAGATGTAATGGAGAAGGAGAACAGGGAAAAGTATCGGTACGCAATATTCGCAGGGAAGGAATTGAACAAATAAAAAAGCTGCAAAAAGATGCCGAAATCAGCGAAGATTTGGCAAAAAATGCTGAAGCAGAAATACAGGACATTACGAACCGGTTCATTAGCATGGTAGAAAAACACCTGGAGGCGAAGGAAAAAGAAATAATGGCGGTGTAAAATGAGTGATGAATGATGAGTGATGAATAATGAGTGTTTGATTATGCGGTATTGTTAGATGCTTACATAAACACACTATATCACTCTTCGTATTCGGGCAATTCATCCAGGTCTTTCAATTTGCCATGGTTACCGGCAAAACCGTAGCAATCGGTTCCATTGGTAATCACAATAAAGGGAACATTCAACGTAATATTATAACGAAGCGCCTGGTTCAATACCTGCTCTGTCAGTGCCACCTCCATTTCTTTACATTCAATAATCATCCAGGGCCGGGTATTTCTGTCATACACTACAATATCAAACCGTTTTGCAAGATCCCCTAACTGAATTTCCTTTTCCACTGCAATTAAAGAAGCCGGATATTTTTTAACCCTGGTCAAATATTGCAAAAAGTTTTGCCTTACCCACTCCTCTGGCGTAAGTATGATCCAGTGTTTTCTTATTTCATCAAATATAAATTCCCTCCCCTGCTCCTGTTTTATTTTGGGCTGGTAGGGCGGGTATACTATCTTAATCATATGTTACCAAAAAAGATTTTGTACTTTTATCGCCAGGTACTTTCCAACACATTTAACCCGAACAATATTTACTATTGAGCAAATAAACGAATTAAGTTATGAACAGGTGAACAAATTAACGGAAGAATGAAAAAACCAATTAACCTACCAAAGAATCAACAAAAATGAAAACAAAAGAAGATATAGTAGAAAATTGGCTGCCAAGGTATACCGGGGGGAAACTGGAAAGTTTTGGACAATATATTTTGTTGACCAATTTTTCGAATTACGTGGAGATGTTTGCAAAATGGAATAAGGTAAAAGTGATAGGCAAAGACAGGCCCATGCAATGCGCCACTGCTGACAATATCACCATTATCAATTTTGGAATGGGCAGTCCGGGGGCAGCCACGATTATGGATTTACTGACTGCTATAAAACCTAAGGCAGTATTATTTTTGGGCAAATGTGGCGGACTTAAAAAACGAAATAAAATAGGCGACCTGATATTACCGATTGCCGCATTGAGAGGCGAAGGAACAAGCAACGATTATTTTCCGCCGGAAGTGCCTGCATTGCCTGCGTTTATGCTGCAAAAAGCCATCTCCACCACCATCCGGGATTATGCCTGCGACTACTGGACCGGAACCGTGTACACTACCAACCGCCGGGTATGGGAACACGATGAAGTATTTAAAGAGTACCTGCAGCGCATACGAGCTTATGCCATCGATATGGAAACTGCCACCATTTTTACGGTAGGGTTTTACAACAAAATTTCTACCGGTGCCTTACTTTTGGTAAGTGATAGCCCAATGGTTCCGGAAGGCGTAAAAACGGAAGCCAGCGATAAAAAAGTGACTTCCGAATTTGTAGAGCGCCATTTGAAAATTGGAATTGATTCTTTAAAACAGTTGATCAATGACGGGCTAACGGTGAGGCATCTGCAATTTTAATTTAGTTTTTTTTTACCAAGCATTTCATCATTCCTCTTCATCGTTGCGTCGCACACTTGTACTTTTGCACAAATGGCATCAAAAGCCCTGGATAGGAAGATCATTAACAGATTGCCATATAACGCTAACTTAATGGAACAAATATATTCCTATAATCAACTCTACTCCTTTTCAAAAAACATTTTTCTAAAAATAGGGTGCAGTGAAGCCAATGCCGAAACAGCGGCCAAAGTATTGCTGTCAGCAGATTTACGGGGTGTTGACAGTCATGGAATTGCCAGGCTAACCGGTTATGTGCGGCTATGGGAAGTAGCCAGGATCAATGCCAATCCAACTATCCGGGTAGTACATGAAACACCATCTACCGCCGTGATAGATGGTGATAAGGGCCTTGGACTGGTAGTTGCTCCCGCTGCCATGCAGGTAGCAATTGATAAAGCTATAAATGTAGGAACCGGCTGGGTGAGTGTAAAGAATAGCAATCATTTCGGCATAGCGGGTTATCATGCTATGATGGCATTGGACAACGATATGATTGGTATCGCCATGACAAATGCTTCAGCCCTGGTAGCACCCACTTTTTCCATAGAGCGCTTACTGGGAACCAACCCGATTGCTGTTGCTATCCCTGCCGGTACGGAGCCGGCTTTCGTTGCCGATTTCGCCACCACCACCGCAGCCAATGGAAAGCTTGAAATACTGCAACGCAAAAACCAGGATACGCCTGGCGGCTGGGTACAAACAAAAGAAGGCGAAGCAAGTACAAAGGCAAGTGAAGTGAAAAACGGCGGCGCATTATTACCATTGGGAGGTGATAAAGAGCATGGCAGCCATAAAGGTTATATGCTCGGCTCAATTGTAGATATTTTCTCCGCTGTTTTGAGTGGCGCCAATTACGGTCCGTGGGTGCCGCCTTTTCCGGCATACATACCCATGCCCGAAAATTTACCGGGTGAAGGAATCGGGCATTTTTTTGGCGCCATGCGGATCGACGCATTTAGGCCGGCAGCCGATTTTAAATTGCACATGGATAAATGGATACAACGTTTCCGTTCTGCAAAAACCATCAAAGGAGAAACCAGCGTAATTATTCCCGGTGATCCGGAAAGAGCGATGGAAAAAGAAAGAATGCTGAATGGCATGCCACTCTTACAGGGTGTTATTGATGATTTACACATCCTGGGAGCAAAGTATAATCTTGAAATAAATGCACCCAAACCTTAAAGGAAACTCTTCGAAGACGCAAATGTTAGTTTTCCGGGAAAGGTTTGCAATGATGAAAAACATTCAGCCATTAGTTACCAAACTGAAATAATATATTATCCCTGGTTTTAAAAGCCCGTTTTAATTGCGGACTAATTTTTTTGAAACCGGATTTTAACCGGTAAATTTGCCGACTCAATAAATGAATCATTTTAAAAAATTCGCCAAAAGCGAAACGGGGGCTTAATATGAAAATAATGAAATTTGGCGGTACCAGTGTTGGAAAGCCGGAAAGAATGCACGAAGTAGCGAAGTTGATTACCAAAGATGAAGAAAGTAAAATAGTGGTATTATCTGCGTTAAGCGGAACTACCAACGCCCTGGTAGAAATAAGTAATTCCTTATCACAGGGTGACCGGAATAGTGCAAAAAAACAAATCGACGCCTTAGAGATTCATTATAAAAACTTCTGCAGCCATTTACTTACTACCGCAGAAGCCCTGGAAAAGGCGACTGCCATTACCAACGAACATTTTGAATTCCTGCATATCATTTTAAAAATCTCTTTCAGCGAAGCACTCAATAAAGATATATTGGCGCAAGGAGAGTTGTTAAGTACAAAATTATTCTCCGTATATCTGAACGAAAACGGAATAGATCATTTGCTGATCCCGGCGCTTGATTTTATGACCATTGATAATTATGACGAACCGCAGATCGGCAGCATCAAAGTAAAACTGGCCCAGATTTTACAACGAAACAAAGAGAAAAAAATATTTATCACCCAGGGTTATATCAGTCGCAACTCAAAAGGTGAAGTGGACAATTTAAAAAGAGGTGGCAGTGATTACAGTGCTTCCTTAATTGCAGCGGCAATCAATGCATCAGTATGCGAAATATGGACAGATATAGATGGTATGCACAATAACGATCCAAGGGTTGTTAAAAAAACCGTAGCCATTGAACAACTTAGTTTTGAAGAAGCTGCAGAGCTGGCGTATTTTGGCGCTAAAATTTTACACCCTGCCAGCATCTGGCCGGCACAATTTTACAATGTACCGGTTAAGTTACTAAATACCATGCAGCCGGATGCTAAGGGAACCCTGATATCTGAACAAGCCGGGAGTGTTGGTGTAAAAGCTGTAGCTGCTAAAGATGGCATTACTGCCATTAAAATAAAAAGCAGCCGGATGTTGCTAGCCTATGGTTTTTTAAGAAAGATATTTGAAGTATTTGAAAAATACCGCACTTCCATTGATATGATCACCACTTCCGAAGTGGCCGTATCACTTACAATAGATAACGACACTAATTTACCGGAGATCATAAAAGAACTGGAACCATTTGGTACAGTTGAAATTGACCCCCATCAAACCATTGTTTCCATAGTGGGTAACGAAATTACGCAGACAGAAGAGGTAATGCAAAAACTGTTTAAAGCGTTAAAAGATATACCCGTGCGTATGGTTAGTTATGGTGGCAGTCGTCATAATATCTCCATATTAATTGCGGGAAGCCATAAAATTCAAACATTACGGGCATTGAACAGCGACCTGTTTGGCCTTGAATAATCAGAGGCGTACACCTATTTTCTGATATATAAAACTCATCAGCCAGGCTGGTCCAATCATTAAAAATTGCAGATCCTTCAGGAAGGATGGCTTTTTGCCTTCTACCTTATGTCCGTAAAACTGGCCAATCCAGGCTGCGGTAAATAAAATAAGGCTCAGTAGCCATAGAGGGATAATTCCACTTGTTTCTATAATATAGCAAAGAACTAAACAGGTTACCCCAAACAGCAACATTCCAATCAACAAGGTCCTGCTAAGTGAAAAATAATATACCATTAAAATTGCCACTGCAATGATGGCCACATTTACAGAAATACCTGCTACATTAACTGGTAGTTTAATCTCGTAAAGTAGCCCGGTTATGGAAAAAAAAATAATGGGTACACATACCCAATGGATGGCTTTGTTAGTTTCGTTCTTATGGCTCTCACCATATTCTGAAAGCCATTGGTGTATAGTTGGCATAAGCATCGTTTTTCAAAACTAAGGTACTCAATACCTTTTAAAATAACGAGCATTTCATGGGTGCATTTTATATTTCAAAAATTCGTCAATCCGGGACGAAGATCTACAGTAAATTAAACGTCGAAAAATATTGGCGACCAGGGTGGAAATTTATTTTCTGCTCTATGGTTATTATCAGCATCTATTTGGTTTCCATTTTAAAAACGTCACGTAATAGTTTTTTAATAATGTTCATGCTATGACTGTTGGTTAACAATTGTCTGAGCACTGGTTTTTCATAGGATATTGGATTTAAAACAGGGCGGGATTTCTATCTCAGCCCTTTTTTTGTACTGCAAACCGGGTTCACCATCATTCAGTTTCCCTGCTCAAGACTTTCCATACGTTTACACACAACAGTAAGCGCATCAAATTGTCACATAAAAAAACTCCCCGCCGGGGCAAGAAGTTAGAAATATTATTACAGTTATGGTTACTAAAACTAAATTACCAACATCGCATCTCCATAGCTGAAGAAACGGTACTTATCTTTAATCGCTTTTTTATATGCTTCCATTACCAGGTCATACCCGGCAAAAGCACAGGTCATGATCAGCAAACTGGTTTTGGGCAGATGAAAATTGGTAACCAGCGCATCAGCAATAGAGAAATTATAAGGTGGATGAATAAACATATTCGTCCAGCCTTCAGAAGGCTTTAACAATTTTTGTGCGGTAAAGGACGATTCCATCGCTCTCATAGTGGTGGTACCAACAGAGCAGATTCTTCTGCCGTCTGCCTTGGCCTTATTCACAATCTGGCAAGCCGTATCGTCAATCCCATAATACTCTGCGTCCATTTTATGTTTACTCAGGTCTTCTACTTCAATTGGCCTGAATGTGCCTAAACCCGTGTGCAGGGTTACTTCTGCAAAACGTACACCTTTAATTTCAAGTCGTTTGATTAGTTCTTTGCTATAATGTAAACCAGCAGTGGGAGCCGCAACTGCGCCTTCATGTTTCGCATAGACGGTCTGGTAACGTTCCTTATCTTCTTCATCCGGTTTGCGTTTAATGTATTTTGGTAACGGTGTTTCTCCCATAAAGTCCAGCATTACCCTAAACTCTTCTTCAGTTCCATCCCACAAAAAACGAATGGTACGTCCGCGGCTGGTGGTATTGTCAATTACTTCAGCTACCAATTCATCATTGTCTCCAAAATATAATTTATTGCCAACTCTTATTTTACGGGCAGGATCAACAATAACATCCCACAAACGGTTTGGCTTGTTCAATTCTCTTAACAGAAACACTTCAATTTTAGCGCCTGTCTTTTCCTTACGGCCATACATCCGAGCAGGAAAAACCTTGGTGTTATTAACCACCATTACATCCTTATCATCAAAATATTCAATAATGTCACGGAAAGTGCGGTTTTCAATTTCGCCTGTTTTGCGGTGTACAACCATCATTCGGCTGTCTTCTCTTTTCTTGGTTGGATTTTGGGCGATCAGATTAAGTGGAAGGTCGAATCGGAACTGACTTAATTTCATGTTTTATCAATAAATTTATAATGAGAATCAGACCTTAAACTGTAGGTGTTACAGAGATATGTAGCCCTTAAAGGCACTTATCATGTTACGGCATGATTTTTAAGAGCGCAAATGTAGCTTATTTTAAGCAGAATGTATCAAATGGCCAAATCATTTTATTTGTTCTGCAATACCAACACCAAAAAACAGTTAAAGGTCAAGGGAATATTTTGTGATTTCTCTACTTCTGTGCATCTTTATAACAAAGCCATATTAACAAAACCAGTATGAGAAGAAAGTGCTACCAGTTTACGATTTTCGCCTTTTTTGTAATGGCTTTATGTAACGTGTACGGTCAAAAGATAACCACTAAAAAATACCCCAGCCTTTTTTGGGAGATTACGGGAAATGGATTAAAAAAGCCATCCTACGTTTTTGGCACCATGCATGTTAGCAGCAAAATGGTTTTTCATTTAAGCGATTCATTTTATTATGCAATGAAGCAGGTTGATGCGGTTGCGCTTGAATTGAACCCCGATCTCTGGCAGGGGCAAATGGTACGATTGGACAGGTTAAAAGAAAATTATACGAATTTTATCCAGTCACCAGGTGGCGATTTCTTAAATGAAAACTCTTTTCGGATAAACAATTACGATACCGAATTAAAAGCTGCATTGAGTACAGAACCCACCATTGTAAATAGTTTATTATACCGCAGTTATAAAGCAAGGGAAGACTTTGAGGAAGATACATTCCTCGACATGTACATTTTTCAAACCGGAAAAAAACTAGGTAAAAGATCGGCCGGTGTAGAGGATTACAATGAAACCGAAAAAGTAGTGCTGGAAGCTTATGCGGATATGGCTAAAGAAAAAAAGAAAAAAAATATAGATATCGATGGCGAATCCATGAGGGATATTGGTCAAAAGATACAGGATGCCTATCGCAGCGGCGACCTTGACCTGATGGATTCATTGGATCTGCTTACTGAAAGGTCAGATGCATTCAGGGAGAAATTTTTATACAAACGAAATGAAATACAGGCCGGTTCCATTGATACCATTCTTAAAAAGAGCAGCCTTTTTGTGGGTGTGGGAGCCGCACATTTACCAGGCCCGCGGGGTATCATAGAATTGCTGCGAAAAATGGGGTATACATTACGCCCCATCATAATGTCCGACAGGGATGCAATGAGAAAAGAAGAAACAGACCAGTTGAAAGTGCCGGTACAATTTAATACTGTAAAAGCAGCCGATGGTTTATACAGTGTGAGTATGCCGGGACCATTATTTAAAATGAAGGATGAATACCAGCGTTTAGACAGAAGACAATATGCTGACATGAGCAATGGCAGTTATTACCTGGTAACAAGGGTAAAAACATTCGCTACATTTTTAGGACAAACAACCACCCGGGTGATGAAAAAGGTGGATAGTCTTTTATATGAAAATATCCCCGGTAAAATTTTACAAAAAACATCGATAGAAAAAAATGGGTACAAAGGTTTTGACATCATCAATAAAACAAGGAGGGGTGATCAGCAACGATACAATATTTTCATCACCCCTTTTGAAATCGTGATTTTTAAAATGAGCGGGAAAGAAAATTATATTACAGGAAAAGAAGCGGCTCAATTCTTTTCCTCTATAAAATTCAAAGAGGATATTGCCGGCGCTCTTTCATTTACTCCTGCGCAGGGCGGATTTACCGTAAAGTTACCAGCGGCACCGCATGAATATTTAAACACCAATACCGGTGATGGTATGGCACGTTGGGAGTACGAAGCGGAAGATAAATCAACCGGTGATGCTTACCTGATCTTTAAAAAAAGTGTACATAATTTTAAGTTTTTAGAGGAGGATAGTTTTGATCTGAAACTGATTGAGGAGTCTTTTCGTTCTCCGGATTATTTTGAAAATCAAACCGCCAAAAAATTGACAACCTGGCTGGGTTACCCCTGCCTTGAAGTAAAAGAAAAAATGAACAACGGGTATATCGTCAATGCCCGGTATATTATCAAAGGACCACATTATTATTGCATAGCGGTAAGCAGCAAAAATTTGCACAAAGATTTCAGTGAATTCTTTAATTCATTTCTTTTTACACCATACCGGTACACCATTAAAAATCAGTATGTAGATACCTTCCTCCGCTTTTCTGTAACCACACCGGTGGTACCTGACCTTGATGAAGCTTATCGGGCTAAATTAGAAAAAGTGACTGCGGATGTGGCCGGCAGCAACGTTTATCCAGGTTACAACAGTTACTGGCCTAAAAGTAAAAACGCACTGTTTACAAGCGATTCCACCGGTGAAACGATTGGAGTGAGTGTACAGCAATATCCTAAATATTATACTGTAAAAGATTCCGTAAATTTTTGGGGAAACGAGTTGAATGACAGTTTCAATGAAGGCGACCTGGTATTGTATAAAAAGGATTTTATAAACTTAAAAAGTGGTGTAAGCGGTTACAATTTCAGTTTAAGAGATACCGGAAGTTCCAGGACCATCAACAGGATGATTTTGTTGAAGGATAATTACATGTATGGTTTGGTGACTATTGGTGACACATTGAATGACCGCAATAATTTTATCGAACAATTCTTTTCAAGCTTTGCTCCGGACGAAACAAAAAAAGGTACAAACATTTTCTGTAATAGCCTCGATAGCTTTTTTGTTGACCTGTTTAGTAAAGACAGTGCCGTGTTTACCAGGGCTCAGCAAACCATCAGCAATATCTATTATGGCGAAAAGGGTGTGCCTAAAATAGAAGCTGCCATCAATGCATTGAAGGCAGATAAAAATTATGTTGACAGCAAAACCAAACTCATTGCAGAACTGGGTTATATAAAAGACACCTCACAAAGAGTGGTAGTAAAAATACTCAAAAAAATATATGAACAATCTGCCGATACCAGTACTTTTCAAAATGAAGTAATGAAGGCGTTGGCAAGGCATAAAACCAAAAATGCAATTCAGTTATTTAAAGAATTGGTTTTACAGGAGCCCCCGATTTTTGAAAATAGTTATGATTACAACGGCATATTCAACAACCTGGGAGATTCGCTTAAATTAGCGGCGACACTGTATCCTGAATTACTGCAACTGGCAAGTGTAGCCGATTATAAAAAACCGGTGATGTCGTTATTGGTAACATTGGTGGATAGTGGCTATATAAAGGAATCGCAGTTGGAAAAACATTTCAACAGCATATATTTTGATGCCAGGATTGAATTAAAAAAACAACAGGGTAAAGACGAAAAAAAAACAGCGGAAGAAATAAATAAAGATAATGATGATGAGCCATCACGCAGTTACAGCAACAGCGATAATAAAAACGAATTGAATGACTATGCCATTTTGCTGATCCCTTTTTACGACAGCAAAGCAACTGTGCCTAAATTTTTCGATAAACTATTGGCTTCAAAAGACGATGAGGTAAGATTAAATACAGCGATCATCCTGTTGCGCAACAACAAACCTATTGCAGACAGTACCATCCATTGGTTTGCAGAAAGAGACAAATGGCGTGGGAACCTGTTCACCCGTTTAGAACAAATTAAACAACTGAAAAGATTTCCTTCGAAATATAAAACGCAAACAGACCTGGCAAGAAGTTATATGGTGGCAGACAAAGATTACAGTGAAATAGATTCCATTGTTTTTATCGGTATACAACAATCGGCTTATCCCAATAAAAAGGGCTTCGTCTATTTTTTTAAATACCGGGTAAAACGAGCGGATGACTGGAAGATTGGCATGAGTGGACTGCAACCCTTAGATACCGCAGCGGTGAGTAGTGATAACAAGCTGGCTGTTATGACTGACAAAAAATTAAAGGCAGGTAAACCGCAGGACGAACAGTTCCAGGATCAGTTAAAAAGAATTCAATTCGCCCTTAGAAAAAGCGCCCGCAATTTTTTTGAGAATGAAAACAATGGTTACCGTTTTACAAGAACATCGGATAATGAGGAGCGGTGAAAAGGTTTGTTGTCTTTAGTTTCCTGTTTTCGGTTGATTGCTTTTGCTGGTTGGTGATTGCAATTCGCTCCATAGGAGCATCGTGTTTATAGAAAAAGCTTGCCACATAGTTCGGCTCCATGGGTAGCCACGTATGTTTAAAATCACAGGCTAATCTTCTTCCCCGGTATCGCCGCTATCAATTTTTTTGTGTATTCATTCTGGGGTGAAAAATAAACCTCGTCCGCAGGACCCGACTCGATTATTCGGCCCTTATTCATCACCATTATCCGGTCGCTGATAAAACGAACAACCGACAAATCATGTGATATAAAAATTGCGGTAAACCCAAACTCCTTCTTAAGATCGTTGAGCAAGTTTAATACCTGCGCCTGCACACTTACATCCAAAGCACTCACACTTTCATCAAAAATTAAAAACGATGGATTCAATGCCAGTGCTCTTGCTATACAAATACGCTGCCGCTGACCACCGCTAAACTCATGTGGGTAACGGTTAAAATGTTCCGGTTTTAAATTCACCTTTTCCAAAAGCTCCATCACTTTGTCTTTGCGGGATTGGTTGCTATTTAAAATAGCATGTACTTTCATGGGCTCCTGTATGGCTGCGCCAATGGTAAGCCTGGGATTTAAAGATCCGTAAGGATCCTGGAAAACAATCTGCAGATCTTTACGAATGGGCTGCATAGCCGATTTGGACAAACCGGCGAGGTTTGCCCCGTTTAAAATAATATTGCCCGAAGTTGCAGGAATCAGTTGTAATATCGCCCTGCCTAAAGTTGTTTTACCACAACCGCTTTCACCTACCAGCCCCACCGTTTCGCCCCTGCTAACTATAAAGCTAACATCATCCACCGCTTTAAAAGGTGGTGGTGTTTTTCCAAACAACGTTTTTTTACCGGGGTAATATATTTTCAGGTTTTCAATGCTCAATACAATTTCTGCTCCTTCGGTGTTAAGTTTTTTGTTTTCCCTTTTTTGTTCGGAGTTTGATAAAAAAGGAAGAATTGCTGAAGAATTATCTCCTGAATCCGAATGGACTTCATCCTTCAAAAGGCTATTCGCTTTCTTCACTCCCCCCTCGGGGTTTAGGGGGGCCAGGAAGTCACTCACTACCGGCAAGCGCTCGCCTCTCTGGTGCATTGCGGGTCTGCAGGCCATCAGCGCTTTTGTATATGGATGCTGAGGATTTTGTAGTACCTCCGTTGTGTTGCCCTGCTCTGCAATTTCCCCCTTATACATTACCAACACACGATCAGCGATATCCGCTACCAAACCCAAATCGTGGGTGATTAAAATAACACCCATGCCTAGTTGCAGTTGCAATTCTTTTATCAGTTCGAGGATTGTTTTTTGTACCGTTACATCTAAAGCAGTAGTAGGTTCATCGGCGATCAATAAAGCAGGGTTACAACTGATCGCCATTGCAATCATCACCCGCTGCTTTTGCCCCCCGCTTAACTGGTGCGGATACCGGTTCATCATTTCGGCGGGGTGGGGCAATTTCACTTTATCAAACAAGGCAATTGCTTTTTCTTTAGCTGCCGCAGATGATAGTTGCTGATGTAACTGAATTGCTTCCATTACCTGGTAGCCGCAGGTAAACACCGGGTTAAGGGAAGTCATGGGTTCCTGGAAAATCATGGCCATATCTTTGCCCCGGATCCCATTCATCTCCTGTTCCGGAATTGTTGAAAGATCAACTGACTGCTTTCCGTTACCTGAAAAAAGTAAATCGCCATTCACCGTCGCCTGCTTAGGTAATAATTGCATGAGCGATAAAGAAGTAACGGATTTACCCGAGCCGGATTCCCCTACAATGGCTACTATTTCTCCCGCCATTACATCAAAAGAAATATTTTTTACGGCATTGCTGATAGTGCCTTCCGAATGAAAATCGATGGATAAATTATTTACCTGTAACAGTGGTTGACTCATGATAGATAAAATTAGGGAATAAAAATAAAGGGATTGGGTTTGAAGTAATAATAAAGATGGTTGATGCCCCGGGGTTTTGACCGCTCCCAGAGAGACCCGCCAAATCCCTGATACATTTGTTACCGGAAAAAATGAATTCCTTAAATTTGCAGTCCGATTAATAATTAAACAACCTAATATACCACCAGATGGGAAGGATATTTGAAGTAAGAAAAAGTTCCATGTTTGCACGTTGGGATAAAATGGCCAAAAATTTTACCCGTATTGGAAAAGAGATTGTAATTGCTGTAAAAGCAGGCGGCCCCGATCCGGATGGGAATGCGGCATTG
Source organism: Chitinophagales bacterium (assembly GCA_038213285.1). Classification (GTDB taxonomy): domain Bacteria; phylum Bacteroidota; class Bacteroidia; order Chitinophagales; family Chitinophagaceae; genus Ferruginibacter. Next base: position 23,711 of record JBBQTL010000004.1, on the reverse strand, counting down.
CGTCGTTGTTACCAGAATGCAAGAAGTGTGGGTATGCCAAAAGACAGGGTGGAAGCGGCTATTAAAAGAGCCATGGGAAAGGAAATGATCAACTATGATGAAGTGTTGTATGAAGGCTACGGACCCCATGGTATTGCAATATTGGTTGAAACAGCTACAGATAACTCTACACGTACTGTGGCGAATGTGCGGATGCACTTTACCAAAAGTGGTGGTAGTTTAGGTACAGCAGGAAGCGTATCTTTTACTTTCACAAGGATGGGAGAATTCAAAATTAAAAACAGCGGTTTAAATATTGAGGACCTGGAACTGGAACTGATTGATTACGGCCTGGAAGAAATTGGAGAAGATAGCGAAGGCAATATAATCATAAGGGTAGCATTTCCAGAGTTTGGCCACATGGCGAAAGCACTGGAAGAAAAAAAGATTGAAGTGCTTACTGCAGAATTAACAAGAATACCCATGAATGCGACAGAACTGGATGAAGAAGCCGCCCAGGATGTATTTAAACTGGTAGACAAATTAGAACAGGATGAAGATGTTCAGAAAGTGTATCATAATATGAAGTAGGTTCCACCCTGTCCCAGCCGCAGCGTGGAGTTATTCGAATACTCTAACTAAAATAAAAAGTTTTTTAATGAGGAGTGTACAATTTATTTTTTAATACTGCAAATCAGACATCAAAAATCCGATAGCGGATCAGACATCAGATATTGATTTCTCCCTTCATATAAAAAACACAATTACCACTCATGGTAACGCGGTCACCGAGGTTTTTACACCATAGCTCTCCCCCTCTTCTCGAAAGTTGTTTTGCGTGAAGCACATCCCTTCCTAACTTTTCTGACCAGAAGGGAATAAGCGTAGAATGCGCAGATCCCGTAACCGGGTCTTCCGGTATGCCGCAATTGGGTGCAAAAAACCTGGAGACAAAATCACAGTCTTTACCGGGGGCAGTTACAATAATTCCTATCACATCTATTTGATTCAGCAACGAAATATCAATTGTTAAATTCAACACTTCCTTTTCAGTGGCAACTTCCACCACGTAATCACGACTTTTATACACGCCCAAAGGATCGGAAATGCCGAGGCCATTTAAAAGTTGCTCTGGATATTCGGTTACCCTTACCGGCATACGGGAAGGGAAGTTTAATTGAAATTTATCTCCTTCCCGTTGAATAATTAACTCCCCGCTTTTTGAATAAAAAATAATTTCGCTTTTTGAATAACCGAGATATTCAAACAGTATAAATGCACAGGCTAAGGTAGCATGCCCGCACAAATCAATTTCGAGCTCCGGTGTAAACCACCTGATATGGTACCCCACTCCTTTTGGAACAAAAAAAACCGTTTCCGCAAGGTTATTTTCGGCAGCGATTTCCTGCATCAACCCATCATCCAGCCATTTTTCCAAAGGAATCACAGCAGCAGGGTTACCGCCAAAAAGTTTATTGGTAAAAGCATCTACCTGGTAAATTGTATAAGTCGCCATAGAAGAAGGTTGATGGTTGATGGTTGATAGTTAATGTTAATGGTTGGTAGTGGAAGGTTGTTGGTTGATGGTGTTTAAAAGTTTATTGTACTTATGCATTTGCCTTTCGCCCTTTGCCTTTCGCCTTTTGCCTTTCGCCCTTTGCCTTTCGCCCTTTGCCTTTCGCCTTCCGCCTTCCGCCTTTCGCCTTCCGCCTTCCGCCTTTCCACTTTCGCCTTTCGCCTTTCGCCTTCCGCCTTCCGCCTTTCCACCTATTCTGCCATCATCTCCTTCACTACCCTTACTACGTCTTCTGTATTTGGTTTGCTGAAATAATCTCCGTCACTGGCGTAGGATGGCCGGTGAGCCTGAGCGGTAATCGTTCTGGGTGATACGTCGAGGTATTTATAGCCGCCCTGCTCTTCCATTACTTTATTAAACATATATGCTGCTGCTCCTCCCGGCACGTCCTCATCTACAAAAACTATCCGGCTTGTTTTTTTAAGTGAGTCAACAATATGATGCCTGATATCAAACGGAAGTAAGGTTTGTACATCTATTACTTCGCAACTGATATGCATTTTAGTCAAAGTGTCCGCTGCTTCCAATACTACCCTTAAAGTAGATCCATAAGTAACGATGGTGATGTCAGTTCCATCCTTAACGGTTTCCGGTATACCCAAAGGCACCGTATAGTCCATCAGGTTAGATGGAAGCTTTTCTTTTAGCCGGTATCCATTTAAACATTCAATCATTAATGCAGGATCGTTGCTTTTCAGCAAAGTATTGTACATTCCGGCAGCCTGCACCATATTTCTTGGCACGCAAACGTACATGCCCCTTAATGCATTAATGATCATTCCCATGGGTGAACCGCTGTGCCAGATACCTTCCAGGCGATGTCCACGGGTACGTACGATCAACGGGCAACTTTGTCCGCCGGCAGTGCGAAAATGCGTGGTTGCAGCATCATCACTCAGCGGTTGCAATCCATATAACAAATAATCTATGTATTGTATTTCAGCAATCGGCCTCAGTCCCCTCAACGCAAGGCCAATCCCCTGCCCCATAATGGATAATTCACGTATGCCGGTGTCGAATATACGCTGTTCGCCGTACTTGACCTGCAGCCCGCTAAAGCCCTGGTTTACATCTCCGATGAAACCTACATCTTCTCCAAAAGCAGTCACTTTATCATTTGTTTCAAAAAGCTTGTCAAAGTATTTATTCAGTACCTCATAACCGTTTACCATTCTTGCATCGTCGGCAAAGATTGGTTTTACTTCCTCAACCATTAAAGCCGACTTTGGCCCTTCGTTATACAGATGAGAATTGTATAACGCTGCATTAGTGGCTTTCAGCGATTTGTAATAATTACTTAATGGAGTTGCAGCAATATCATTTCCGGCAACATCCAAAGTAGCAGCCAGCGTTTTCATTAGTTCCCTCCGCATGGGCTCTTTATTGGCAACTATTTCCACCGCCAGTTTCCTGATAGCGTCTGCATTTTCATGGCTCATAGCTTCAGCCAGTTGCTGCATTAAAGCGGCACCAGTAATTACCTGCTCTTTTACTGGTGCAATATATTTATCCCAGGCTTTTTGCTTGCTTACCTTAATGTACAGTTTCGACTTCATTTCAATTTCACTCAGTTCCTGTTCTTCAGCCAGTGCATTTTCCAATATCCACTCTCTCATTTGGCGGATACAATCCCACTCTTTTTCCCAGGCAAGCCGCTCCGGTCTTTTATACCGTTCATGGCTACCTGAAGTAGAGTGTCCCTGTGGCTGCGTAATTTCCTCAATATGAAAAATTGCAGGCGTATGGGTATCCCTGATCTTTTGAATGGCTGGCTCAAACACCTCGCACATGCCAGCATAATCCCAACCTTTCAGTTTATAAATATCAATCCCATTGGTATCGTCATTTTTTTGCAACCCTCTTAATGCTGTTGAAATGGACCCCTTAGTAGTTTGAAGTTTTTTGGGAACAGAAATACCATACCCATCATCCCATACAAAAATGGCAAGGGGTACCTGCATCACACCTGCCGCATTGACGGTTTCCCAAAAATGGCCTTCTGAAGTAGAGGCATCCCCGATGGTGCAAAAACAAATTTCATTTCCATTGTCACTTAAATGGGTATGCTTTCTGAAAACCGGGGCATTTCTAAAAAGCTTGGATGCGAGGGCCAATCCCAGGGCCCTCGGCATTTGGCCGGCAGTAGGCGCCATATCGCTGCTGCTATTTTTCCTGTTTGCCAAATCGAGCCAGTCACCCTTTTCATCAACAATTTTGGTGGCAAAGTGTGCATTCATCTGGCGGCCGGCACTAAACGGGTCGTGGTTAACATCGGGATCAGAAAAAAGCTGTGCAAAATATTGCTCCACATTCGCCAACCCTGCAGCAAACATAAATGTCTGGTCGCGGTAATAACCCGCCCTAAAATCACCGGGTTTAAAAAATTTAGCCGCAGCTACCTGTGCAACTTCTTTTCCATCTCCAAAAATTCCAAACTTGGCTTTACCGGTCAATACCTCCTTTCGTCCCATCAGGCTGGTTTCCCTGCTTTCACAGGCTACCCGGTAGTCCTTCAAAACTTCATTCCGAAAGTGATCAAAACTCAGTTTTTCCTGCAATGCAGCTTCATTGGTATTTACTGTATCCATATAACAAATGTAAATTATTACTTGTGATGATTGTTAAAAAATTGATAACGAGATAACAATTTGCCATGAATTTATTCGTTTTTGTATCTTTGGTTCAATTATTGAAAAAATAACTTAGCAATGAAAAAAATTTTTACCCTTTTAGCTATTACAGCATTAACAATTCACGTTACTGCCCAATCGCCTTTAGTAGCTTCCAATATCAAACCAGTAGGCGTAGAAAATCCAAAACCTGCTGCTATCATTACTGAAGATGCATTGGTTTTAAAAGAAATCGAATTTGACTTTGGCAAAATTCCACAGGGCAAGCCAGTTACACATGTTTTTGAGGTTATCAATAATGGAAAAGATTCTCTGCGGATCGTAAATGTACAGGCAAGTTGCGGATGCACTACGCCTGAATGGGATCGGGAAAAGGTGCAGGCATCCGGCGAAAAGACTAAAATCACAGTAGGATATAACGCTGCCAGTGAAGGCCCTTTCACAAAACAAATAACGATCACCTATAACGGAACACTAACAAAACAAATAACTATTAAAGGTGATGTTTGGAAAACGCCCGTTACCTCTGCACCCGAAAATAAAGAATTAGGAAGTTTAAAAGATTAATTAATTAAAACAAAAAAATAAAACCATGAAAAAAATCTTACTGTCTGCAGCCGTATTCGCTTTATCAGCTACGGTATTTGCACAAAAAAAAGTAGATGATATAGCAAAATTTGCTACAGAAACCATTAACCTGGGAAAAATCAAACAAGGTGTTCCCACAAAGGCCGTTTTTACAGTTACCAACATCAGCAACCAGGCACTGATCATAGAAAATGCCAACCCAACCTGTGGATGCACTATTTCTGATTATACCAAGGAGCCAATAGCAGCAGGTAAAACCGGCATCATCAACGCTACTTACAATGCAGCCGGCGTTGGACATTTTGATAAACATTTAACTGTAAAGTTTGCCGGTATTGATGAAATAAAAAGCATCACTTTAACCGGTGATGTAGTGGCAGCAGAAGAATTTGACAAAATGAAACCTGTTGAAGTAAACGAAGCAGTAGCAGCTCCTGTAAAAGCAGTAAAAAAAACCAAAAAGGTTACAAAATAATACGCTTGTCATCAAATGAAAAACCTCCGCAAAATGTGGAGGTTTTTTTATTTGAATTAGCCAGTTATGGTCCGGTTTAACGTTACTGTCGTGGCTTCTTACTAACCCAATATACCCCGGATAAAATAATCAATAAACATATCACTTGCTTCCATCCAAAAGCCTCTCCATAAATTATTCCCCACCCAATTGCTATAAAGGGAATTCCGTAAGTAACCATGCTGGCAAAAATGCCACCTGCCCTTTTTACCAGCATGTAAAAAATGATGGTGGCTATAGCTGTGCCAACAATACCCAATAGTGATGCCGCACCAGTTGCCAGTAAATATTCATGATTAGATAAAGGCAAAATAAAATAACCCGTGTATACCAGTATCAACAGCGCGGGTATCGCATTTAAGGAAAGTGCAACTGCGGCCACCTGCAGGGAACCGATATTACCCAAATGCCGGCCAACCAGGTTCACATTAATTCCATACAAGATAGTAGCCATTACAACAAATGAAACATATACCAGGTGTTGGCTTTCCTGCATGTGGCCTTTGCTGATCAATAGTAAAACACTGCCTGCAAATGCAATGATTATACCGATGAGTTTATTTGCCGGCGTTTTCGTTTTAAAAAACAATGCACCGGTTATAATTACAAAAATCGGGGTAAGGCAATTTAGCGTACCGGCGAGTGAACTATCAATGCCATCTTCGGCCATGCAAAATAAAAAGGATGGCAATAAGCTACCGAGTGTACCCGACAGCAACACGATCAGCAATTTATTGGATGGTATATTGCGCATATATTTTATAGCTACCGGCGATAGCACCAGGCCGGCAGATACCATACGCAGTGCTGCTACCTGGTAAGGACTTAATTGGTTATCCAACCCGATCTTCATTAAAATAAAACTACTGCCCCAGATAACGGAAAGTGCTGCAAAGAGTAGCCAGTTGACCAAATTTTTATTCACCCTTCAAAGTTGCCTTTAAAAAATTGATTAATGGGAATGGCGGAAAAAATAAGTGGCTAAATGGCCAGAGATATTCAAACTCATTATTTGTGGGTGCATTCCAAATTGATCCTGCTCTGACGGCGCAACAAAATCAGTATACACTTTTATAAATTGGCGTGTGGCAGTATTTAAATTGGCTGATTTTCCCCTGCACTTGAACTCACCCCCCGCCCCTCTCCGAAGGAGAGGGGAGCTCGACTCTGAAAATTAGAAATTGTATTCGATTGGCTATCAGCGAGCTAAGAATGGTGTATATATAATTATCGTTGCCGCAAATGTTTTGTGATACAAACCACCACTCAGCAACGGTCTACGTTCTCACCGACCGGAATCGGGAGCGACAATTTGAAACGCACCCTAATTTGATCTGGTAGTATTAAAGGAAATCTTTTATATTTAATATATCAAACTGGAATTAATTTTAAACTTATTTTTTATCCAAAAAATTTATCTCATGGGATTTGTTAAAGAATTTAAGGAATTTGCATTAAAAGGCAATGTTATAGACCTTGCTGTAGGTGTTATTATTGGAGCAGCATTTAGCAAAATTATCACTTCATTGGTGGAAGATGTAATTACCCCGTTGTTACTGACTCCGGCCTTAAAAGCTGCCGGTGTTGATAAAATTGAAAACTGGGCGCCGGGCGGAATTTTTTGGGGGAAATTCCTCGGTGCAATTTTAACCTTCCTGATAATTGCCTTTGTAGTATTTATGCTTGTAGAGGCTATGAACAGTATGAAAAAGAAGGAGGAGGCGGCCCCACCTGCAGGCCCATCCACCACTGACCAACTATTAATGGAAATAAGAGACGCCTTGAAAAAATAGTGCCGCAGTCATTCTTGTTATACTAAAAACTCCCATTCAACATGGGCATTCCTGATTTATACCACCCTCGTATGAAAAAACTCTGTAGCTTGTTGGTTTTGCTCACCTGTATAGAAGCATTTGCGCAGGACGCAACGGTAAAAGAATTGAAGAATGCAGCCGCTAATACCATCAAAATGGATACTTCCTATAAACCCGATAAAAATGGCTGGATCAGGGGCGGATTATTTAGTTTGAACTTAACCCAGATTGGAAATAGCAACTGGATAGCTGCAGGCGGCGATAAGTTCTCCTTATCTGTTGCCAGCTCGCTCAATATATTTGCCAGCCGCTCCTGGAAAAGGAATACCTGGATCAATGTGCTGGATCTAAATTATGCCCTCGTTAATACCTCCACATTAGGCGTAAGAAAAGTAAATGACCGGCTTGATTTTATATCAAAATATAGTTACCAACCCAATAAATGGAAGAACCTCAGCATCGCTTCCTTATCACAAGTACGTTCCCAGCTCTCCAGTGGGTATGAATATGATTATTTTGGTACAACTACAAAGCGCAGGAATTCCGGTTTTTTCGCCCCTGCCTATATTACGGTGGCACCGGTAGGTATTGAGTGGAAACCTACCCCATACTTCACCGTATTTGGATCGCCGGTAGTTGCCCGTTGGGTGATCGCTTCCAATGGCCCTTACAGTTACGCATCGCAGGGTGGTGTGTTTAATGGTAATGTGGAAACCCCATTGGCTACCTTATACGGTGTAGATCCGGCCAACCCTAACCGGGGCGAATTTGGTGCATTTATTACGGCTACTTTTAAGAAGGATGTCATGAAAAATATCAATTATTACAGTAAAATTGATTTGTATTCCAATTACATCAAACGGGCAAAGAACATAGATGTTTTCTGGACCAATCAAATCCGGATGAAGGTGAATAAATGGATACAGGTAAGTTATTCATTGGATATGTTATATGACGATGATGTAAAAAATCCGGAAAAGCCGGCCAATACGCTTGGTTTGCAGGTGTTATCCACACTGGGCGTAGGCTTTGCCGCAAAATGGTAATTTGCTGATAAGTTTCAATACTTTTGCCCCGATAGTTTCGGGGTTTTTTATTTTAAAATTTTTCACATTGAATACTGCAACTTACCAGATAAAGCTTGACAAGTTTGAAGGGACGTTTGAACTTTTATTGATTTTTATTTAGCGGGACGAGCTGGATATTTATAATATTCCCATCACTAAAATCACCAACGATTTTCTTGATTTTATTCACCATTCCGAAAAGCTGAATATTGAACTGAGCAGTGAGTTTATCCTGTTTATCAGCACGCTGATGCGCATCAAGGCGAAGATGCTGATACCCAGGAAAGAAATTGATGCACAGGGCAACGAGATTGACCCACGCCAGGAACTGATCAATAAGATACTGGAATATAAAAGGTTTAAAGAGGCTTCTTTAAAAATGGCAGAACTGGAAGAAATTCGTATGCTGATGATTAAACGTGGTAATGTACAAAAAGAATTATCACAGATTGGTGAAGAGCTGGGTGAAGGTACCGAGATACAGGCCGTAACGTTATTCAAGCTGATGAAGGCTTTTGAACGGGTTGTATTTAAGTTAAAGGAAAGAAATAATAAACCGGTTCATACGGTTGTACAGTATAATTACACTATGGAAGAAAGCCGTGAGTTTATGCTGGACACCTGCCGCAAAGAAAAAACAGTTTCGTTTGAAAAAATATTTGAAGTATGTGAAAACCGCATCCATGCTATATTTTTATTTTTAAGCCTGCTGGAGCTGGTACAACAAAATTATATGATGCTCGTAACCGGTGAAGGCAGAAATAACTTTATCATCGAGTTTAATGAAAACAGGGTGGATGATGTTTCCACAACACTTGATTACAATGAGATGACTAGTTTTTAACCACTCATTTTTATTCCCGCATTAATTTGTACCGTCATTGTAATATCCTTAACAATACAGGTTTATTTGAATGGTTAATGTAGGGTTTTACTTGAAGTAGAAACGCCTGTGAGACAGAGGGCAGGCCTGGCGTGTCCAAATTTTCTGCGGCGTAATTTCATCATCGGGTACACTGGGATGAACATTCAATACTATAAAGCGATTGTTACCTGCAAGCCCCAAAACAGACGATCCTACAAACATTGACCATTTGAATGAAAGACAAAAAGATTTATAATACCATTCAACAAAGGACAAGTTTTTCAGAGGAATGAAATGAAAATTGTATAAATAGCATCAGCTTTTGCGGTTACTTCTTTTTACCGTAAATACCCTTGACAAATTAAACCCAAAATGTATTTCCCCTTCGCCCCAGCTATTATTGGTTTCTGTAATAAAGGCACGCTCGTTCATACCATTGGTATTAGAAAAGTGCAATTGAAAAACATGTCCACCTGTTTCAAAATCAAATCCAACAGACAAAGGATTTTTCTGGTCAGATTTTGGAAGGCCATTGGCAGCATAAAAATAATCCATCACAAACGCTACCCTTTTTGTAAGCTTAAAACGGGCGCCCACGCCAACAGCATAAATATCATTTTTATCGTTTGAAGCTACCCTGTTTCTATGTACTACTGTGGGAGTAACCTGTAAGGTAAAGTTGCGGTTAAACTTTCGTCCTATAATGGCCTGGTAGTAATAGGCGGTGCGGTCGGTAAAAGTTTTTTTGTTAGTTGTACTAACGTTCTTTACCGTGTTTGTAGTTATGCCGCCTGCCAGTACAACCGAAAAAGGAATGCCATTGGTTGTTTGCCATAACGGTCTGTATTTTACAAATGCATCCAACTCTTTGTTAAGTGTAGAGCGGCCAAGTCCAATGCTACTATTTTTTGCAATGCCATAATCAAACCCTATCCGCATGCTGGCCTGGTCTAAACCAAAAAGCTGACTTGCTCCCTGCGATACATCTCCAAATCGGTGCAGTATCCTGAAATCCAATACCCCTTTGCCAATCATTTCCATAGAGTGCCCGTTGATAACCCTGGATGACTTGAATGCATTTGTCACATGCTCTTTGGCGGGTGTTGCTGCTTCAATGTCATTTAATAAATTGGTATCCTGTGCCATTGCAGGCAATGCTGCTGTAACAATCAGTAAAACAAATAATATATACTTTTTCATGTTTTTTATTATTGACAAAACGTAGCGGGTATTACCGCGGTTAACGTTTTGTATGATGATTGATAAAATACTAATTCATATTTTCATAGTGGCAGATCACCATAATTTTTACGGTATTGGAAATATTGTCCTTCACCACCACAGGGATGGAAATTTTAAAATCACTTAACGCAATGGTGATTGTTGATGAGGAAGTGAGTTTGCCATTTTGAACCGTAAAACTTGCAGGTGCTGAAACATTCTTTGTTTCGCCATGCATGGTAAGCAGGCCGGTTACGGTAGCATTGTAGTTACCATCCTTGGTAAAATTTATTTTGCCGGCATCATCAATTTTTCCTTTAAAAATTGCTTTCGGAAATTTGTCGCTCTCAATATAGTTTTCATTGAAATGCTCCTGCATCAATGCTTTATCAAATTCAAATCCTTTCAACGCCGCAGTAAGCGTTTTAGACAAAAGTACCGGCCAACTGGAATTTAGTGTTTTGATAAAAAAGTTGTCATAAAATGTGTTTTTAGTTTTTTTAAAAATTTCTCTTTGGATGAAGGAAAGTTATTACTTTACAATCCGTGATGGCGGTGGCACTGTGCATGATATTGGATGGCACAAAACTCATCATGCCAGCCGTCAGCGTTCCGCTACTTTCTCCGATCTGCATTTCTACTATTCCTGCCAATACAATATCCACCGCTTCATTGGCATGGTTGTGCAAGGGTATTTGCAAACCGGCCTTTAATGCAGTGTAAGCAATAGTAGAATGTTCCGTTTGAAAATATGCTGCAGTTGCACCAGGCAAGGAGTCTTTAATTTCTAATGCGTTAAGCTCAATAAAATGATTCATGATTAATTGATTTGTTTTTTTAAGTCGGTTAGTAAAATTTGTCTATTGGTTCCAGGTGGCGGTGGATTATTCCGGGGCCGGTATATTTTTTAAAAAATTTATTCCACCCAAACAATATGCCGGCTAAATAAAAAAGATTGCTTGCCAAAGTAAAAAGAGGCGCCGGTATGCTGGTGGGCCGGGTAACACACTGTGCCTTCATCTTCTTAGAGAAATACAACATCTTCGGGATATTTATTTCGCCTTTTTTATCCATGTCTTTATCAATCGTTAACCCGCCAAAGCATTGAAAAAACGTGTAGTTATCCAGACCGGGTTTGTAGGTTACTACACAATGCAATGTATCCGGTTTGTTGTTGATGGCAATATGCCTTTTGCCTTTTGGAACTGTAATGGTATCTCCAGCTTTACCAATATATGTTTCACCATCAATGCTTATTTTAAGTTCTCCTTCTTTAATATGAAAAACTTCCTCCTGATTAAGATGGATATGTTCAAAAGGAATGTACCCGTCTGGTTGAACTGTCCATTCAAAAACAAAGGCACTTTCATCATAAGTAATACAGCGAAAACTTTCGCCGGTAATGTGATTCGTAAATCCATCATATAAGTTTACTGCCATAATTATTTTTTTTATTCATTTCCTGTTTTAGTTTGCTAACAATTATTATTTTACAATTGAGGATGTAAAAATATTTTTATCAGTTACAATATCTATTTATCAATTCCTGCTCTATTCCTTTTTTCCCGGCTCTTTTTGCAAGCCATTTAAACATGGGCTCAAGCAGCGCAAATACACCAGGCCTGTTGATGTCACTCATGGCAACTATCACAGCCAGGTGTGCCAGCTTTTTTGGTGCCCCTCTTTTGCTGACCATTCCATCCCTTGCAAGTCCATACACTATTTTAATACCGTTCTCAAAGCCAGTGTGGCCGGGTCTTATTTCTACACTAAACATTATTTTTTTCCCTTGTTTTATTTTTAAAGAGGTGTAATGTGTTTGGGGGCACTGTAAATGACTCCTCCGGTTTTAGAATCCGCTCTGCTTTGTTTAACTGTAGTGTCAGATTGCCTTTAACAGCAGTAAATGTTTCTGCAAATTCTTTATGGTAGTGTAAAAAGTTTCCACCATCCGGAACAAGCTCAACATTTGCCTTTCCATATATGCCATTTGTTTCCTCCGATATTTTCAGATAAGTAACTTTGTCACCTATCACCGGATTTTCAAATACCCGTTGCCTTTCCATCATTTTATTTTTTTAAATTGTTTATCTGTTAACGAAAGCATGAATGCCTTTAAATCTGCCTTCTCTTTTTTAGTGAGGCCCAGCGGTTTTAGCAGCAGTGTGTCTTTATTAACTGCATTGGGGTACTCTCTTTTTTGTGTCGTTATAAAAATCAATTACCTCATCCAACGTTTTAAAAATACCATTGTGCATGTAAGGTGCCGTGATGGCTATATTTCGTAGGGATGCCGTTTTAAACCTGCCAATATCTTCGGCCTTTCCTGTTACCACATACCTGCCACTATCATTTAAATTTTTAGCGTTGAACAAGCCAATGTTTCTAAATTCATTGGCAGTAAAGTCTGCCCCGAAGTGGCATTTCACGCATTTACCTTTTTCATTAAAAATTGTAAAACCTCTTTTCACCGCCGCACTCACGGCATTGGAATCATCAGAAAATTTCCAGTTGTCAAAGGGGCTGTCGCTTGTTTCCAACGTCCGTTCAAATGCAGCGATGGCTTCCCCAAGATTCTTTCGGGTTGGTTCGCTGTTAAAAACGGTCAAAAAATATTGCATGTATTTTTTATCATTCCTTAACCGATGCAATGCTTCTTCTACAGGCAAATTCATTTCATCCGGGTTCTCAATAGGTGCCAGTGTCTGTTCCTCCAAAGTTTTAGCACGACCATCCCAAAAAAAAGATTTACCCAGCCGAAGGTTCATCGCCGTGGGTGTATTGCGAACACCCTTTTTACCGGCAACACCAAGGCTTACAGCAGCTGTATCAGAAAATGCATATTGCGGTTTATGGCAGGTTGCACAACTCACCGTATGGTCTTTAGAAAGAATGGGATCTGCAAATAATAATGCGCCCAATACTGCTTTACCCTTTGAATCATTATTTATTACTGTGGCGCTGATAAATAAAGTAATCATCATTACTGCAAGGATGAAAATGTATTGTTTCATACCAATATTTATTTAACCCTTCCCATTACCAATTGCAGCATGCCATTTTTTCTTGCTTCTCAAGGGTCGCTGATTGGCTTAAACCGAAACGAATCGGAATTACTGTACAACATAATTTTATAAATACCCCTCATGCCATCGCAGCCATTGTCTACAAAAGAAAGCATACTGTCTGCCGGGTTAAATGTAAAAGTGCCGCTTGCAAAAGGTTTTTTATTTACATACCCCTCAAAGCTGTTGTCTGCTTTAAATACCACGCCGGTAATATTTCCTTGTTCGGATGGTTTGCCTTCCCATCTTCCGGTGAGGGTATCTTTTGTTGTGATGCTAAGAAGCATCGTCATTGATAAAATGAGAGTTTTCACGATTGTTGTTTAATGATTAATAAATAGATTGTTTAAAAATTATCAAATCTAATTTTCATGGAAGACCTTTTAATACCTGCTAAACTTTATGTATTGCAAAATGAATTGGAACAGTTACAAGCAGCGCAGGAAGCATCTTACAAAGTAACAGATAGTGCTTGTTTACCATCCCTGAAGGCTGGAAAAATAAATTATGCCCGATTAATGGTTGCATGTGTTGTAAATATTTTGTTACTGCAAACTTCTATCAATTTAAAAAGTCAGGCAATGGTATATTTGTACCATCAGCTAGTTTTAATAGTAGAACTTTTAAAATGATGGCCCTTGCAATACAGCATTTGAGCATTAAATTCGCTACCATGGCTTAGCGACTTTGTAGGCAAGCACAAATCATGACCCTAATTGACGTATAAAGAATAATGAAAGAGAAAAAAAATGTTTTTATAATTATTGGAAGTGCAAGCCGAAATTCCGCTAACGAAAAACTTATGGTCAATTTCGTAAAATTGACAACAGATTTTTTTAATTTGACAGTTTTTAAGGACTTAAAAATACTTCCCCATTTTGACCCGGAATTATCGACTGACAATCCACCGAAAGAAATTGTGAAATTTAGAAAGAATATTGAAAATGCAGACGGCATTATCATTTGTACACCTGAATATGTTTTTAGTATTCCGAGTGGATTGAAAAACGCAATTGAATGGTGTGTTTCAACGACTGTTTTCACAGGCAAACCTATTGGACTAATTACAGCGTCTGCAAGTGGACAAAAGGGACACGAAGAATTGCAGTTAATAATGAAAACTGTAATGACAATATTTACAGATGAGACAACTTTATTAATACAAGGAATAAAAGGAAAAATAAACAACGAAGGACAAATAACAGACGACAAAACAAAAGAAGATTTTATAATCTTTATTGACGCATTCAAGAGACTTATAGAAAAATAGGATTAGGTTTAATGTATTGTTGGCTGGACGCTGAATCAATGAGCATTTAAATATCAGCACGGGTTTCGGCTTACGAATAAAATCATACAAAGTATTTTAAATCCGTCAACAAAATCAAATAAAGCTGCAGTCACGCTGGACATTATAAGATAACCCATTTGGCAGGAATACTTGAAGGTTGGCTGATATTCTATGACAGGCCAGGTTTTGACGAATTTATTTTGTCAGGAATTTATTTAATCTTTGCCAAAAAATAAGATCTAAAATTTATTGCTCACAATTGGATGAGCAAAACTACACCAATGATAAAAGGACTATACGAAACACATTTATTTGTTGAAAATTTAGAGCGATCGATTGACTTCTATAAAAACATACTTGGTTTAGAGCAGTGCTATTTTGAGCAGGAACGGCGAGCAGCTTTTTTTTGGATTGGCAAACCTAAAGAAGCAATGTTAGGACTTTGGGAAAAACCAATTGAAGAAATAGATAAACGACATTTTGCTTTTAAGTGCGATGTGGAGGATGTTTTAAACAGGTCAGTAACCTTTTTAAAAGAACGAAATTTAAAACCCTATAACTTTTTAAATGATGGAACAGAAACACCTATGGTTTTTGCCTGGATGCCAGCGATAGCCATTTATTTTAATGACCCCGATGGACATCAACTAGAATTCATCGCAATTTTAGAGGGAGAATCAAGACCAGCATTGGGGATTATTTGTTACGAAAAGTGGAAAGAACTAGAACTCCAAAAATAGAAACGGCAGGCACCTATGGCTTTATAAATTAACACCGGTGCTTTTAAATCTCGGGGCTATTTACTGTAAAAGAAATAGGTATGTTTAAAAACAATGAACCGCTTCAATCGTTTGTATGGGTAAGCCTTTCAACGGATGAATAATATCCATTGAAAGGCTTACTAAAGTTAAGGGTGTTGATTTATTTACGCTTGTTTATTGAAAACGTATCATCACTCAAGTGGTATCCATCTGCCGGGCTAATTTGTAATTTTCCCTGATAGTGTACTGCTAACTGTGAAGTGCCGTTTAAGGTTATCTCTAGCCCATTGGTTATAATGGTGCCGGAAGAAAATATTTCCGCCTCACCTGTTATTAGCAATGCAGTAACGGCGGTTATGGGTACATACACAATCAATTTCTCAAAACTTGTTTTCTTCTCTGCATTAATCAGTAGCCTTCCGTTTTTTAAAGTTGGCTTTACTTTATTACATTCTATGGGGTTTCCTTCCACCAAAAAGGTTCCGGCAGGCTCATTGGTAAGTACTACAGTAACATCGCCCCGCACTTCTATGCGCTGGTATGTTCCTGGTATTTTTATTTCGTTACGGCTGGTTAATACAGAAGTAAGTGTTACCTGCGCCTTAACCGTTATTGAATGGCATACGATAAAAAGTAATAAAAGAACTGATTGCAACGCAGTCATATTTTTATATTGACTGCTTTTTTTAGTGTTTGATTTCATTGTGAAAATTTTAAAAATGATTAAGTATGATTATTAAGTTTTTTGAGTAAATCGGTAAGTGGCTGTATACAGTACATCAATGGTATCAGTAATATTTACGGCATAGCCATTGGTGCTTTGCTGTAGTTACGGTAATTATTTTCAGTTTCAAACAGCTACCGTTTATCATATCTTTCCTCTCTTTTTCCCACCTTCTTATAGCCATTTCTATAGTGCCGGTTCATTCAATTAAAAATCAAAATTGCAGAAAAAAGAAAGATGGGCCACTAACCGAAAAGTGGCAGGATGCTACCAAAAGTGGGGATTAAAACACCGGCGATATGGTTATGTTTCCTGGCAACCACTCCTGTGAAGAGCAAAAAGCAGTAGCCAAAATACAAAGCGTCTTTGGCATAAAAGCCATGCAGTGTATTATTCTTTCATTGGGTGCGTTTACAAAGAATGATCAGTCAGCCAGGGTAGATGATGTTTCCACAACACTTGATTATAATGATATGACCAGTTTTTAATCACTCCTTTTTATTCCCGTAGTGATGTAAACTATTATGGTAATATCCACAACAATACAGGTTTATCTGAATGATCGATGTAGGGTTTTAATTGTTGTAGAAAAGCCGGTGAAACAGTGGGGCAACCCTGGCTCATGCAAATTTTCTGCGGTGCTACTTCATCATCGGGTACACAAGGATGAGCATGTAACACTACAAAGCGTTTTAAAGCATTGCTGTTTGTATTTTCCAATCCATGCAGTTTGTATGACAGGCCAAATTTTCCATAATAGGCTTTGCCGGTTTTATATTTACCCGGAGAAGTGCAATAGCTGCCCGCCTCATTTGAGTAAGTAATACCACCGTTTGACGTGTTCATCCCATACCCATGTGTAACCAACCCCGACTGGATGATCGAATCATTTTTTAAATCGTAAATAAAAAACCGCTTTTTGCCTGAGGCTTGCTTCATGTCGACTAAAAAACAGAAGCTGTTGTTGAAATTATTTTTTATTGTAAAGGCATGTGCATCGTCAACGTACAGCCTGAGCCGTGCCAGTGTGGTGGCGTGTTTTCGGGGAAAAATTGGCCGCCTATCAGCATGGGGGATATTTTTTAAAAAAGCATTATCTTTTGAAACTTCAAAAATTGTAAATACAGAAAAAGCAATTGCTGATACAAGAAGTATGAATAGCCAGCGCATAAAAATAAATGTATATGGCATTGGATGCGCAGCACTTAATATTCCACAAAAAAAAATGAACGCCACAAAGGTGAAGGCATAAAAAAACCGGCAACGATTTGCCGGTTCAATCAATTTATTAATCCATGTTATTGAAAAGTATTAACAGTAACCTTTACCTTTTCTTTCATCATTTCCCTTAATACTGCTGCAATAGCATCGGCATCTAACCCAATTTCTTTGTAAAGTTCTTTTGGCGATCCATGCTCAACCAAACGATCAGGGATACCCATTATTTTAACATCGGCCTTATACCCATATTCATTCATAAACTCCAGTATCGCACTGCCAAAACCACCTACTACGGTTCCGTCTTCAACAGTAATTATTTTTCTGAATTTGGCAAATACTTCGTGCAACAATTCCTTATCGAGCGGTTTTACAAAACGCATATCATAATGAGCGGGATTGATACCTGCGGCCCTTACATTGCGGATGGCTGCGGCTGCAAAATTGCCCGGATGGCCAAAAGAGAGAATGGCCACATCCTGTCCGTCTTTTAATTTTCTTCCCTTACCAATTTGTATTTCTTCAAATGGCGTTTTCCATTCGGGCATTACGCCTTCACCCCTTGGGTAACGAATTACAAAGGGATTTTTAGTGGTTGCCAACTGCGCAGTGAACATCAGGTTTCGCAATTCCTTTTCGTTCATGGGGGCACTCACAATCATATTGGGTATGCAGCGCATAAATGCAATGTCATAACAACCATGATGCGTAGGCCCGTCTTCACCAACCAGGCCCGCCCTGTCTAAACAAAACACCACCGGCAAATTTTGAATGGCCACATCGTGTATCACCATATCATAAGCCCGCTGCATAAAAGAGGAATAAATATTACAGAATACCCTCAGTCCCTGCGTGGCGAGGCCCGCACTTAATGTTACTGCATGTTGTTCGCAAATGCCTACATCAAAGGCCCGGTTCGGCATTTTCTCCATCATGTATTTTAATGAAGAGCCACTTGGCATGGCCGGTGTAACGCCCATAATTGCGACATTCATTTCAGCCAGTTCGATGATCGTGTGTCCAAACACATCCTGGTATTTGGGAGGCTGGGGAATATCAAATTTTTTCTTTACTATTTCGCCGGTGATCTTGTCAAACAATCCCGGTGCATGCCACTTGGTTTGATCTTTTTCGGCCAGTGCATACCCCTTACCCTTTACCGTTTTTATGTGTAATATTTTGGGGCCGGGAATTCCTCTCAGATCTTCCAGGGTATCAACCAGTTTGGTAATATTGTGCCCGTCAATCGGCCCAAAATAACGCAATTGCAGGGCTTCGAACAGGTTGCTGCTTTTGCTAACCAGGCCCTTCAGGCTGGCCTCCAGTTTGCTGGCCATTTCGCGACTAAAATTTTTGCCAACCGGCAATTTACCCAATGCTTTCCATACGCTGTCCCGCAGTTCATTGTAAGTATGCGAAGTGGTAATATCGGTTAAATATTCCTTTAAAGCCCCCACGTTGGGATCAATGCTCATGCAGTTATCGTTCAATATAATCAGTACATTGCTATTTGCAGTACCTGCATGGTTCATGGCTTCAAAAGCCAGGCCTGCGGTCATTGCTCCATCACCGATTACCGCGATATGTTGTTTATCCTTTTCTCCTTTGTAATAACTGGCCATTGCCATGCCCAGCGCAGCACTAATTGAGGTAGAGGAATGACCAACGCCAAATGTATCAAATTCACTTTCGCTACGGTTGGGAAAGCCACTTAATCCGTGGTATTTCCGGTTGGTTGGGAAAGCATCTCTCCTGCCCGTTAAAATTTTATGACCGTACGCCTGATGGCCCACGTCCCATACCAATTGATCGTAAGGAGTGTTAAACACATAATGCAATGCCACACTCAATTCTACTACACCCAGACTGGCGGCAAAATGCCCGCCATGCACACTTACCACATCAATAATATATTGCCTAAGTTCATCACATACCTGGTGTAATTGTTCTTTATTTAGCTTTTTTAAGTCATCCGGGTTGTTGATGTTCCTTAATAATGTGCCTGCTTTAATTTCCATGCTAATTTATTTGCGCTGTAAAGGTAGTTTTTTTATGCCTCCCTGCCCTCCGAACGAGGGTTCCTGCATTTCAATGGTTTAACTTTCTTTTCAATTTGCCACAGTTGCTACTTAGTGCCTTGCGAATATGGTTGTACATCCACTAAAATATCTTCCAAAATGCCTTAATTATACTTCTAAAGAATACCAATAATAAACCACCCGACTGGCTTTTTATTGTTGATGTAGCAAAATAATTACAAAATCCCTGCCGGGGGCTGTTATTAGCAAATTACTTAACACATTTTGTTTAGTATTGTTTCAGTTGGGAGGTTAGATTTCTTCAAGCCTGCCACTACGGCTTCGAAGGTATTTTAAAAGTTGAAATGAATAATTATTTTTGTCGCTGCTTGTCAGGCCAAGATCAAGAAGATTGCTTGTGCTGCCAGGCGTTTATAGCAGATTGCACTTTCTTCCAGCGCCATTTGCAGCAATATCTTTGATAGCGTTCAGCTTAAACGACAAAATTAAAATTGATAACAATATGAAATGGTATGATATTTTCTCAAATTTTTACGACAATTCATTAGAAAAATTATATTTCGACAGCCGTAAGCGAGCAATTGAGTTGTTAGATTTAAATGATGGGCAAAATGTTATTGACGTGGCATGCGGTACTGGAGCAAATTTCAAACTTATATATGTGACTAATAAAAATGTTACGATTTATGGAACAGACTTTTCTACTGGTATGTTAAGGAAGGCAGAAGATCAAATTAGAAAAAACAGTTGGCAAAACATATTTTTATTTCAATCAGATGCACGTAAATTAAGTTTATCATTAATAAAGGAACTTACCACCAACAAAATAAAATTTGATAGAGTTATCTGTGTTCTCGGCTTATCAGTAATACCTGAATGGGAAACTGTACTTGATAATTTATTAGGACTTTTAAATGAAAATGGTAAAATTGTTATCGTTGACGTGTTTGCCGAAAAAAGAAATTTTAATACCTGGCTTGTTGAGAAGATTGCCAATGCTGACCTCAATCGTAGAATATGGCAAACACTTGAAACAAAAACTGTTAATTTTCATCAAGAATATTTACCAGTTAAAGAAAGCAAAGTCGGAGGAAAATTGTTTGCAGCAACTGGAAATAAGCGAAAATAATAAGCCGTACCGATAACAAAAGTATCGCTGCAGGCAGGGCTTCATGTTAAAACAATCGATTACAGTTGGCTATCAGCAGCGTTTCCGGCGCACGGAATTCTGTTGGGCTTTTGTTGGTTATCTTGTACATTTATTTTTTAATCGGCTTCGGTTCCGAGGCTTGATCAGCAATGGATCCCCTGCCTGTAGCAATATTCGACCATTAGGAGAAGGCCTGTTGACTAGTTTTTTTATTCATGCATCCTGCTTTTTAAATCCATTCTGATGTGAAGAATTCTGGCAACTTCAATTTTATTCTCTTCAATTTTTCTGTAAATGATGATATGCCGACCGATTTTAAACCCTAAAATATTCTCTCCCACTTCACGATAATTTTTGCCAAATACTTTTTCATCGGCCAATTCCTGGCAGGAATCGATAAGCATGTAATACTATCTATCAGCCTGGTTTCTGACCACACTTCAAAAGTGCAGTCCCAGATTTCCGACAAATCTTCCTCTGTTCTGTTTGTAAAACATAATAAGCCATTTTGTTGTTTACCGGCTTTAAGTTTTTCAAGATGTTCTTTTGCATGAAAGTTTATGACTAATCCACTGTCAAAGCCTTCTTCAATTGCTTTTTTTAGAGCTACCATCCTGCTTTCCTCCTCTTCCAATAAACGAAGGCCGGCACGAATAACCTCACTGGCATTCTTAAATCGGCCAGTAGATACTTTGTCATCAACAAAGCCTTTAAAATGATCTCCAAGCGAAATAGATGTATTTCGTCACATGTAGTTAATTTTAGCTAAAGACCAAAAATTGGTAATTCCTTATTCAGGTCCCTAAAATTAAGGATAATCACTACGAAAAGAAATATCAGGTTTACCAATTCACTTTCCGAAAAAATAGCTTTTAAACATATTGCATCAAATTTAAAATCAAATCCGGGTTCGGACAGTTTTGAAGATACTTTTCACTTTCACTTTTTACACAAACGCCCGGGTAATCCCCTTCTTGTAAATTCATATCGCCAATTACCTGGAAATGAAGATGCGGTGGCCAGTCGCCGTTTTCCCTTGGTTCGCCAAAATGTGCAATCAATTCGCCCCGGCTAACGTACATACCCTGGTGCAATTGGGCCAGGTCAACCAAACTAACATGGCCGTACAATGTGTGAAATACAATGGTATCCAACTGGTGCTGCAAAATAATGGTGGCCCCATAATCGCCAAAGTGATCATTAAAAGCAAAACTATGCACCATCCCACCCAATGGTGCAAATACTTTTGTACCGGCTGGTCCCCATATATCGATGCCAAGGTGAATAGAACGGGCATCCTCCACCACCCCATTTATAAGGGTAGAAACAGCAGCACCTGGTAATTCGAAAAGTGGGCTCTTTTTGTAAAGTACCCTGTCTTCCATATAGCCGCCAATGCCAAACTTTGCCTGGTGCTTTTGTAGCTCCTGATCAATATATTGGGAAAAAATGGAGGTATCGGCAATATCGGTATTGGCCAGTTCCTTATTGTATGCGGTAAAATCAAAGTGAATTAATTTATCTTCCGCTGCCTTAAAATTTACAACCGGGTGAAAAGCGGACCGGTTTTTAATTAGTACGTTTTCAATTTCAGTATTCATAAATTGAAGATAGGTATTAGTTTATAAAAATTGAATGACATCAGTACCACCGGTACATTCAACTTTGCCCTGTAAGGGTGCATTTCACTTTGTAGCCACTTATTTAAAAACTAAAAAAACTATAACTCGCCGTTAAGTCGTTAAGACGTTGAATTACTAAAGAAATAAAAACGACTGAAAGCCTTAACGGCAAAAACTAAGTACGCAGTAGATGCTGAGACATCCGATAGCTATCGGATTTGAAATGCACCCTCGTATAAACCTTAGAAGTAATTTTCACGCAGTTTCATTAATTTTGAGAATATGCTAATCGGTAAGAAAAACAATGGCCTTTTGGAGAATTATATCATTCATTCTCATTTTTTAAAAAGAGATGTCCTGATTGATTTTTATCTGCCACCGGCAAAACAGGTACCGGCAGAACAATTAAGCCTGTTATTAATTAACGACGGGCAGGATTTGGTAGCCATGCAATTTCAAGAAATTTTACAAAAATTATACGATCAAAATGAGATATCACCACTGCTCTGTGTAGGGTTGCATTGCTCTGCCGACAGAAAGAATGAATATGGCACGGCCAAACACCTGGATTATAAAGGCCGTGGCGCAAAAGCTGCATTGTACAACCGGTTTGTATTTGAAGAGGTAATGCCATTTATCCGGAAAACAAATCATGTAAAAACTTTCAAGGAAAAATCTTATGCCGGTTTTTCGTTGGGTGGGTTAAGTGCAATGGACATTGTTTGGAACAATCCGCAGGAGTTTACCAGGGCAGGTATTTTCAGCGGTTCTTTTTGGTGGAGAGATAAATGCCAGGATGATGCAGATTTTGATGAAAAAGTAAACCGCATCATGCACCAGCAGGTAAAAAAAGGAGTGTACCATCCCTGGTTAAAATTCTTTTTTGAAGTAGGTACACAGGATGAAACCGCAGACCGGAATAACAACGGCATCATAGACGCCATTGATGATACTATTAGTTTAATTGATGAATTAAAAGCCAAAGGATATTCGGACCGGGATATTAAATACCTCGAATTGCAGGATGGCAAACACGATGTACCTACCTGGGCAAGATCGTTCCCGGATTTTTTGAGGTGGGGATGGGGGACAAATAGCTAATTCGATAATTCGATAATTGGCTAATGAGGTCCATCGATCCTAAATATTAGCACATTAGTAAATTGGCTAATTATCAGTACCAACTATTCTTCCTTTTATTAAACATTTCAATCGCTATTTTAAACTGGATTGGATTGCTGAATTTATTGGCTACGCTGGTTACCACATAGCCGCCTATTTTATAACGGTCCCGCCAGAAGCGGATAATTTTTTCAACCCCAAAAAATAACTCAGCGTATTTTAAATTCCGTTCGGGTACATATAGTATTCCGCCTCCGGCTACCTCTAACAAATTCATTTTTTTTAGCAGGGGGATTTTGTTGATAATAGCTCCGTGAAACTGGTGCAGGTAATGCCCTTCATAAAATCTTTTAAATGCAGGAAAGGTCGAATCCAGCGACTGGAAACTTAATGTGGGATTGGAGAAAAGCAACGGATCGCCACGACGCATAAATTTATAATCTACCAGCCGTAGATCTTTACGGT